>BNUB01000030.1 GCA_025997045.1 Betaproteobacteria bacterium | reverse complement strand
GGGCCAGGATGCCTGCGCCGGTGTATTCGGTGTCGCCGCTGCCGCGCACGCTGGCGGCGTTGGCGAAGCTGTTGTGGCTGGTGTAGTCGCCTTTGCCGTGTTCGATGAAGGCGGCGGCGGTGAGGTCTCCTATGCTGGTGTCCTTGGTGCCAGCGAGGCCGGCGAGGAGGGTGTAGCCGTCGACGTCGATGTGGGAGCCGGTGTTGTGGCGCATTTTCCCGTAGCCGATGGCGGCGAAGCCTTGCAGGCGGGGGGCGCTTCCTTCGGCTGTGCCGCTGGCGAGCAGGGCGGCGGTCAGGCCTTGGGTGGCGGCGAAATCCTGTGCCTGATTGAGGTAGGCGGTGCCGCTCAGGAAGGCTTCGGAGAGAGCCTTGGTTTGGGCGTTGAGGTTGATGCCGCCGTTGCCGGGGGGCGGGGGTTCGATGGGCGGAGTTGGCGGCTCGACGGGGGGTTCGACCGGTGGCTCGACTACGGGCGGTTCAACGGGAGGCGGTTCAACCGGGGGCGGCGGCGGAGGTGTGACGGGGGGTGTCACCACCGGAGGCGGCGGTGGTTCATACGGCGTTACTGTCGTTGTGGCGACGAGGCTGCCACTGCTGCCATCAGAAAGGGCGAAATCGTAGGCGGTTGAGTAGAGGGCAACCCCGGCATACAGGGTGACGGGGTTGTAGCTGAAGGGGCTGGAAACGGTCAAGCTGCCTGCGGTGATGAGGTTGATTTCTGCCGCTGTGGAGAGGCTGCTGAAACCAATGACGCCGCCATCTTTCATGATGTTGATGGTGCTGCCGGTGATGTTCGCATCGCCGGTGACATTCAGCAGGGTGTTGGTTCCGGCGATGGTTGATGGCAGGAAGAAATTCAGGGTGCTGCCGCTGGCGTTGAGGTTGCCGGTGATGGTGTTGTCTTTCCCATGCACGCTCAGGCTGGAAGGTTTGAAGGTCGCGCTGGTTGCGGTCAGGGTGCTGCCGTTTGCCAGTGACCAGGCTTTGTTGAAGGTGCCGCTGCCCAGGGCGATGCTGCTGTTGTCCAGACCGAAGGCGGAATTGCTGGTCAGGGTGAGGTTTTCGACGGTGCCGGAATTCACGTTGAAGGTGAAATCTACTGATTGGCTGGCGAAGTCGCTGTAGAGGTAGTCGTTGGCTTCTTCGCTGAAGATGTGCAGGATGTAATTGCCGTCATTAAGGGGAGAACCGCCGCCGGGGGTTGCGGCGTTGAAGTTGCCGGTTGCGGAAGTTTGGGTGCTGACGTATTTGGCGTAGTAGTCATCCGAGCCGTCGTTCATAAAGCCGGAAATGTATTGATTGGCGCTGCCGGTGGGCGCGCCGGAAAAATCGAAATGCAGCGCGTCGGATTTCAGCGTCAGCGTGGGCGTTTTGATACCTGTTGGATTCAAATCGGCATCATAAGCGTAGAGGAAGGTGAATTTTTGCGCGCCGCTCGGCGGCTGCGCCGCCGAGCTGTAGGCGTCACCTACGGTGACGTCAAATTTAGCAGCGCCTATGGCGCTGGATGTTTCAGATGTGAAGAGAACAGATTCCAGATTCAAATTGAAAGCGGGGCGGACAACATACGCCGAAGAATCGACGTAGTCGAGGTCGTTGAAGCCGCCGCCAGACTACCCGGCAAGGGCGTAGCTAAAGCTGCAGTCCGGCGAGCGCAGCCACCACGAAGAAGTTCCGTAACTTCTAACCGCCGTCGCTTCGCTACTACCAATACCGTAAGCAATGGCGCGCCATTCCGGATAAGACAGCGCCCAAAGCATCTGACCCCCTGCATTCGCACCATTGATGCCGTCGTTGGAATTGAGGGCAGAAGTGTTAGGCAACACATCTCCAACACTCTCCAAATCCCGCGCATTAATCACGCCCAGTTCTTTGCCAAGCCCTCCTGCTATCGTATTCATCGCGCCTTGCAAGGTGCTGCCCTGATATTCGTTCGGGCGAGTCATGCAATCTCCGGCATAATTGTCGGAGTAGCATCCGCCGCTACCGCCACCAAGGTAAGTACGGAATGCCGAATCTCCAAAACCGCCACCCTCGTCACCATTCCTTGTTAACAGGGTGACGCTGTTGGCGGCTGCGTTAGCGTGTCCGTAAGTGCCACTGTCATGTTCACCTTTGTAAATGTCTTTACTGCTATTCCCGATTACGACCCATTCGTGCCCGCCAAAGTTGATCTGCGTGGTGTTGATGTGTGTGGCTGCGCTCGCTATCGGGTGGGAACCAAGCTGCCATTGCGAGGTCTGCGCCGCTGCCGGTAAGGACACCAGCGCCAGCGCAGAGGCCACCGCCAGGGCCAAGGGGTGACGTGCGGGCTTGCAGGGTTGTCGGGCTTGTTTCATTTCCAGTACTCCCAGTGTATCCGTGTTGTGAACCGGGGCATTATAGGGGCGAAACGACCAACGTCGCCAGCGCGGGACGCGGCGGGGGCGGCGTGAGGCGGGCGATGAAAAAATCCCTGCGAATGCGTTGGCGCGGAAGATCATGGCTTTTTGACCCGGCCTGAAACCGTGTATCCTCGCCGCCATGAATGCCGCCGCCAGCATCACCCTGCTCGATTCGGGAGACGCGCCCAGACTTTGTGTCGGCGGGGCGTGGACGCTCGCCCATTACCGGGCGCTGGGCGAGCGCATCGCGCCGCTGCGGCAGCGGGTGCAGGCGGCAGCCGGGCTGGAGCTCGACCTCTCTGCGCTCACCGCGCTCGACACCGCCGGGGCGCAGCTATTGGGCGAGCTGATCGGGGTGGAACGCCTGCGCGAGCAGCTCACCCATCCGGCGCTGTCTCATGCCCAGCGCGTCCTGCTCGCCACGGTGGCCGATGCGCTGGTTGCGCCCCACCCGCCGCCTGCGCCGCGCCAATATGGGCTGGCGGATGTCTTTGCCCATATTGGCGAGGCCGCGATTCATTTCTGGCAACACCTTGTGACCCTGCTGGCCTTCATCGGCGTCACCCTCGAAGGGCTGGTGCTGACCCTGTTGCGCCCGTGGTGCTGGCGGGTGACGCCGGTGGTGGCGAATCTGGAGCAGACCGGATTTGACGCCATCCCCATCGTGGCGCTGCTGACTTTTCTGGTCGGGGCGGTGGTGGCCTTTCTGGGTGCGACCGTGCTGAGCAATTTCGGCGCGACGATCTACACCGTCAGCCTGGTCGGCTTTGCCTTTGTGCGTGAATTCGGCGTGCTGCTCGCCGCCATCCTCGTCGCCGGACGCACCGCGAGCGCCTTTGCGGCGCAGATCGGGTCGATGCGCGCCAACGAGGAAATCGACGCGATCGAGGTGCTTGGCCTCAACCCGATCGAGTTGCTGGTGTTGCCACGGGTGCTGGCGCTGATGATCGCGTTGCCGGCGCTCACGGTCGTCGCTACCCTCAGCGGCATCGCGGGCGGCCTGGTGGTGTGCGCGTTTTCGCTCGATATCGGGCCGGAGCTGTTTTTGACCGAGCTCAATCACGCCATCGCGCCGCGCCATTTTTATGTGGGCATTCTCAAGGCGCCGATCTTCGCCTTCCTGATCGCGGTCATTGGCTGCCTCGAAGGTTTTCAGGTGCGCGGCAGCGCACAATCGGTGGGGGAACACACCACCTCGGCGGTGGTGCAGTCGATCTTCACCGTGATCGTGGTTGACGCCATCGCCGCCATTTTCTGCATGGAGATGGGCTGGTGAGCGCGGCGGTGGACAACATCATCGAGGTGCGCGGCGTGCGCAACCAGTTCGGCGGCCAGATCGTGCACGACGCGCTGGATCTCGACGTGCGCCGGGGCGAAATCCTCGCCGTGGTCGGCGGCTCGGGGACGGGGAAGTCGGTGCTGCTGCGTACCATCGTCGGCCTGAACCGGCCACGGCGCGGCTCGGTCAGGGTGTTCGGCACCGAGTTGCAGGCGCTCTCGCCCGCCGCCCAGCGGCCACTCAAACGCCGCTGCGGGGTGCTGTTCCAGCAGGGGGCGCTGTTCTCGTCGCTGACCGTGGCCGAGAACGTGGCCCTGCCGCTGATCGAACATGCGGGGCTGTCCGCCAGTGAAGCGCGGGAGCTGGCCGCGCTCAAGATCGCGTTCGCGGGCCTGCCTGCGGGCGCGGGGGCGAAGATGCCCGCTGAACTCTCGGGCGGCATGGTCAAGCGCGCCGCGCTCGCCCGGGCGCTGGCGCTCGACCCGGAGATCCTCTTTCTCGACGAACCTACCGCCGGGCTGGACCCGATCGGCGCGGCGGGCTTCGATCAGCTGATCCTGGCCTTGCGCGCCTCGCTCAATCTCACCGTATTTCTCGTCACCCACGATCTCGACACCCTGTACACCATCACCGACCGGGTGGCGGTGCTGGCGCAGAAACGGGTGCTGGTCAATGCGCCACTCGCCACCGTCGCCGCCACTGATGACGAGTGGATACACGATTATTTCCACGGCCCACGCGGACGCGCCGCCCGACACGCAGCCGGAGCAAGCTCCGAGCAGAGGAAAAACTGATATGGAAACCCGCGCCCATCACATTTTGATCGGCACCTTCACCGTCGCCATCGTTGCCGTCGCGCTCTTTTTCGCCCTGTGGCTGGGCAAATCCGGCGCGGACAGCGAATTCAAGCGTTACGTGGTGATCTTTGAGGAGGCCGTCTCCGGCCTGTCACGCGGCGGCGCGGTCGAATTCAACGGCATCCGCGTTGGCGCCATCGACGACCTCCGCCTCGACCCCGCCGACCCGCGCAAGGTCAGGGCCGTCATCCGCGTCGATGCCGATCTGCCCATCCGCACCGACACCCGCGCCCAGCTCCGCATCACCGGCATCACCGGCATCTCTTCCATCCGGCTCTCGGGCGGCAGCAGTGACACGCCGCTCACCGCGCCCAAGGGCGAGCTTCCGGTCATCCCCGCCGTGCCCTCTTCGTTCAGCAAGCTGCTCTCCAGCGGCGAGGACGCGATTTTCGCCGTCAACGACCTGCTCGACCGCTCGCGTGGCCTGCTCTCGGACAAGAACATCAACAATTTCGGCCTGACCCTCGAACACCTCGAACAGACCACCGCGTCGCTGGCCGCCGAGCGCAAGGACATGCAGCGCGCCTTGCGCGAACTGGCGGCGGCCAGCGTGCAGATCAACAAAACGCTGGCCACCGCCACCACCCTGTTTACCACCGCCAACCAACTGCTCGACGACCACGGCCAGAAGACCCTCGCCAGCGCCCAGGCCTCGATGGTCGCGCTACAAAATGCGATGCAGACCATCGACCACCTGCTGGCCGACAACCGCGCCCCGCTCGACGCCAGCATCGCCGGCCTCGCCGAGCTTGGCCCCGCGATTGCCGAATTCCGCGCCACGCTCGCCTCGGTCCGCGCCGTCACCCGCCAGCTTGAAAACCAGCCCGCCGGTTATCTGCTCGGCCTCGAACCACCCAAGGAGTTCCAGCCATGATGGCGCCCCGCCTCCTGAGCCTGTTGTGCGCGACCACCCTCGCCGCCGCCTGCTCCATCCTGCCCGAACCCAGGCCGATCGACATCTGGCTGCTGCCCGCAGCGGCGCACACCACGACGCCCGCGCCGGAACCCCGCCCGTGGTCGCTGCGGCTTGCCCGCCCGGTCGCGGCCGGTCATCTCGCCACCCAGCGTATCGTGGTGGCGCCCGCGCCCGACCAGATCAGCGTCTATAAAGGGGCGAACTGGAATGAACCGGCGCCCTTGCTGCTGCGCAACCGCCTGCTGGACGCCTTCCGCGCCGATGGGCGGATTGCCGCGCTGTCGACCGATGAGCAGCGGGTGTTTGCCGATTTTGAACTGGTCAGCGATCTGCGCGCATTTCAGAGCGAATACCGCGCCGCCCACGAGCCCCCCGAAATCCTCATCCGCCTCGACGCCCGCCTGCTCGATTCCGCCAACCGCCGCATCGTCGCCAGCCAGCGCTTCGAGGTGCGGGTGCGCGCCGGAGACGAGCGCGTCGCCGAAGTGGTCAAGGCCTTCGGCAATGCGGCTGACGCGCTGAGTGATGCGTTGGTGAGCTGGGTCGTAGGCGCGGGGGATCGCTGATGAATTATTTGTGCCTGATAAAAAACTCGAAACTTTTTTCTTCCGTCTCTTCCTGATGGAGCAATTCATGCCCGGTCTGACGGGAGAAAGCCTCGAAGTCCTTGACTGAGTTGGGGTCGGTGGTCAGCGCCCGCACAACCTGCCCGCCCTGCAACCCGGCGAGCGCTTTTTTGAGCCTGAGCACCGGCAACGGGCAGTTCAGGCCGCGTGCGTCAACTTCCGTGTCAAAATGCATTGCTTTCTCCGTTATGGTTGAGCACTAGCGTCCATCACGCTGCTCATCGTTACGCTGTTCGCGGCGCAACTCCCGCACCCGCTCGCGCACTTCGCGCAGGCGGGCGTCGGTCGCCGACAATTCATAAAAATCACCATCCCCCGCCTTGCGGGCAAGCTCCAGTTGTTCGAGGGCCGCAGGGTAGCTGCCTTGCAACATATAGACTTCGGCCTGGGCACGGTGCTGGCCGCTGCGCTTGCCCTGCATCGCCTGCGCCCGCGCCAGTAAACGCCACAGGCGGATGTCGCCGCTGCGCCCGTTCAGCGCCTGGCGCAGCGATTCCGCCGCCGCGCCCGGCTCCCCGGCGGCAATTCTCGCATCGGCCAGCGCGTAGGTCACGCTCATGCTGCGCGGGAACTGGCGGCTGGCCGCCTCCAGGGTTTTGACCGCGCCTTGTCCATCACGCTGACCGAGCGCGATCTCCGCAGCGAGCAGTTCGACGAAGGGCGAGGGCGTGGCAAAACGCTGGCGCAAATCCTCTACCCCCTGCCCGGCCTCATTCATGCGCCCCAGGCGCGAACGCGCCAGCACCAGCCCATAGTGCGAGGGCAGGTCATTCGGGTGCTTGTCGACCAGGGTGGTGTACATCCGCAACGCCTCCACCGCCGCCATCGACTGCACCCGCAAACGGGCGCGCACCAGACCGAACTCCACCGAGTCCGGCACCTGACGATAGCGCATCGCCGCGACGCGGTTTTCGATGTCGGCAATGCGCTCGGTGGTCAGCGGGTGGGTGCGCAGGTAGGCCGGAGCCTTGTTTTCATACAGCCGGCTTTCGCGTTGCAGGCGCTCGAAAAAACTCGACATGCCGCGCACATCGAACCCGGCGGCTTCGAGCGTCTGCACCCCGACGCGGTCGGCCTCGCGCTCGAAATCGCGTGTATAACCCAGTTGCGACTGGATGGCCCCGGCCTGCCCCGCGGCGAGCGCCGCCTCAGTCACCTGCGGGTTGTTGCGCGCCGCCAGCGCCGCCACCAGCAGCGAGGCGAGCATCAACATCATCGACTGGCTCTGCTTGCCGACGATCTGGGCGATATGGCGCTGGGTGACGTGGGCAATCTCATGCCCCAGCACCCCGGCCAGCTCGGACTCCGATTCTGCGGCGAGCAACAGCCCGGTGTGCACCCCGACATAGCCGCCCGGCAGGGCAAAGGCGTTGAGCGTGCTGTCCTTGACCACGAAAAACTCGAACGCACGCAAGGGGTCACGGCTCACCGTCACCAGGCGATGACCAAGCTGGTTGAGGTACTCCTCGACCAGCGCATCATCGAGCCAGGCCGGGTCGCGCCGAATCTCCTGCATGATCTCTTCCCCGATCTTGTTCTCCTGCAAGGGCGACAGCTCATCCGTCGCCACGTCGCCCAGATCGGGCAGCTCGATGGCGGCAAGCGCGGGCATGGGCGCGGTCAACACGCTTGAAGCGGCGAACACCATGCTCAGGAAGAAGGCTAAAGGTCGGGTTTTCATCGGGCGTCATCATACCTGTGGCAAAAAGATTGAGCATGACGAAACGTGGATTTGTGCCACGCGCCCCCAGCCGGGCCGGATCACTGGGATAATCCCCCGCTACGGCGTTTATTTTACGAGGATGATGATGACAGATACGGCAAACAAAATACGCGGGGTCAACCTCGGGAGCTGGCTGTTGCTGGAAAAATGGATGGTGCCGAGCCTGTTTGAAGGGCTGGAGGCGACCGACGAGACCACCTGGTGCGCGGAGCTGGGCGCGGCGGCGAGCGACAAGCTGCGCGCGCACTGGAACAGCTTCGTCACATTTGAGGACTTTGCCTGGATTGCCGAACGCGGGCTGAACGCGGTGCGCATCCCGGTCGGGCACTGGATCTTCGGCCCTGACTACCCCTATCACCCCAAGTACGGCAGCAAGCGCCATCCGTTCGTGAGCGGCGGCATCGACGTGCTCGACCGTGCGCTGGACTGGGCGGCGCAGCTCGGGCTCAAGGTGATGCTGGATCTGCACGCCGCACCGGGCTGCCAGAACGGTTTTGATAACGGCGGGATCAAGGATGTGGTCGAGTGGCACACGAAAGAAGAATATTTCGACCATTCGCTGTCGGTGCTCGGGCGCCTCGCCGAACGCTACCAGAACCACCCCGCCCTGTTCGCCATCGAAGTGCTCAACGAACCGCGCTGGGACGTGCCCACCGCCTACCTCAAGCGCTACTACCTCGCCGCTTACGAGCGCATCCGCCAACACTGTCCGCCCGACAGGGTCGCGGTGGTGTTCCACGACGGTTTCCGCTCCTACCGCGAATTCCTCGGCTTCATGCAGGCGCCGCAATGGCAGAACGTGATCTTCGACTATCACCGCTACCAGTGCTTCGACCGCCGCGACATCGACACCGACATCTACGGCCATCTCACCAAATCAGCCGTCGAATGGCGTGACGAAGCCGATTCGATCAACAACGCGCTCGGCCTGCCCGCGATCTGTGGCGAATGGAGTCTGGGGCTGGATCTCAAGGTCGTGTCGCTGTGGGCCGAAGGGCCATACAACCACGCCCTCGAACGCATGGACGCCTTCCAGCAGGATGTCGCCTACCGCGGCTACGCTGCGGCGCAACTCCTCAGCTTCGAGAAACTCCATGGCTGGTTTTTCTGGAGCTACAAAACCGAAACCACCCCGGCCTGGTGTCTGCGCAAGTCAGTCGAACTCGGCTGGCTGCCGCAGAATTTCGCCTCGTGAAGCGGGCCTGAATGTCACGCCGGGAAGTCCGCCTACCCAGGTTCCCCGAATGCTGGGAAACCTGCGGCAACTGCGCCCAGGGCGAGATTTTCATCCTTGAACTTCTCGTCACCCCCGGCGAACGCATCGCCCGCGACGACACCATCCTGACCCTGGAAACCGGCAAAGTCGCCCTCGACATCCCCTCGCCCCACGCCGGTATCGTGACCGAAGTGCTGGTGGCGGAGGGCGACACGGTAGTGGAACAGCAGTTGCTCATCACACTGGATGAGACGGGCTGAAAAACGAAAGGGGCCAGACGGAAACCGAATAGCGTCAGTTGATTGCCCGTAACGCCTCAATCGCGCAGAGCCTGTGCGGGCGAGTGTCGATAGATCAAGGCGGCTGGCGCCAGTGATGCCGCTGTTGCAATCACGAGCCATTGCAGCATGTTCCACCAATCTTCTGTTGCCATTTCCACGGGCAAAGTAAATCCGCTTTGTGCCGCGATTTGTGTCGATATGATTTTGGCCGCCCAATACCCCAATAACATGCCCGCCGCGATACCCGCCAAAACAAGCGTAACGAATTCAAACCACACAACAATGAATAACGCGTGACGGGGCGCGCCAAAAGCCCGCAGCGCGGCGATCTGTCGTTTGCGTTGATTGACATGCACCACAGCCACCAGAATGACGCATAAGCCCACCAGTAATTGCGTTCCCCAGGCAATGACGCTCAGCAAATGGCGTACATTCCCCAGCAAACCATAAAGCCGCGTCAGGACTTCCGCCGGAAAAACGGCAATACTGTTTCCGCTGCGAAATTGCGTGCGTAACTGATAAGCGCCCGCGACACTTTTCGGTTTGACGACAATGGCGGATACCCCGGTTTTATGCGCGAGATTTTGATACGGGTGATCTTCCACGGCAATATCTGGATCATCGTCATCATGGCGCGAATCTTCCTCGATGTCATGAACATGCCATATCGTTTCAATGGGTGCCAATATCGCTTTATCCCATGCGTTATTTTGTTTGGGTAATATGCCGACAACGGTGTAGATTATTTTGTCATGGGCGTGCGCGCCTTCTTGTCCAAACTGACCGTGCAAGGGTTTTATCGTCTCGCCGACTTTTAATCCCGTCGAAAATCCGACCACCGCTTCAAACGGCGCTGAAAACGGATGCCCCGCCGCCAGCGGACGCTGCCCGCCCTGGGTGATCAGCGTCCCGGTTGTACCGATGATGGGCATCTCCAGATAAAAATCGCCGAATGCCAATGGCGCGCTCCAGGCAACGAGCGGATGCTGTTCAAGTCGCTGCGAGTATTGGGCGGGCAGCAGCGGCAACAAGGCAGGTTGCAGAAAAACGGACGATAAAACTAATTGCGTTTCGCTGCCCGGCGCGCCGACGATTAAATCGAACGGTTCAGCGGCGCGTGCGCTCCCCAAACGCATGGCGCGTTCCTCCAGACTGACGGTGATATTCAATGCCGTTGCCGCCGCAATGAGTATGGACAGAATGAACGCGCCCGCCCATAAACGGCGAAAATCGGCACGCAGTATGCTAAACGGTATCATGTGAAATCACGCTCCGTTTCATTGACGCCATCTTTGATCAAGCGGCCATTTTCAAGTGTCAGGCATCTTGTCATGCGTTCCGCCAGACGGCGATCATGCGTTACCGCCAGCAAAGTCATCTGTTGTTCTTTGACGAGGTCAAGCAATAATTCAATCACCTGTTCCCCGTTCGTCACATCGAGACTGGCGGTCGGTTCATCGGCAATCAGCACGGGCGGAGACATCAACAGGGCGCGCGCGACAGCCACCCGCTGCATTTCACCACGAGATAATTTTTCGATGGGGCGCGATCCGGTATGCACGTCGATACGGTCGAGCAAATCGGAAGCCTTGCGTTTTAATTCGCGCGGTAAATGCCAATAGCGAAATCGCGCGGGCAGGAGGATATTTTCAAACGCGCTCAATCCGGGATAAAGATGAAAATCCTGCATCACCAAGCCGATATTTTCCGCGCGCCATTGGTCTTTTTGCGCTTCGGGCAAAGTATTCAGATTGATCTCATCCCAGCAGACGCTGCCTGTTGCGGGATATTCCAGGCCGCTGATGATGCTCACCAGCGTCGTTTTCCCCGAACCCGACGGTCCCAGAATGGCAACCGCCTCGCCTTGCCCGATCTGGAGGCGCGGCAATTGCAATACAGGCGCGTCGCAGTTCGGGTAACTGACCGAAATATCTTTTAGTTCGAGTATTGGCATGGATTATGGCGTACTGAAACTTGCCTGGCGCAAACGTAATAAACTCACAAAACCGCTTTCCGGGTCTGTCCATGAACCATATTCCAGTATGCCCTCAACGCTGATCTGGCGGCTGTTCTGGACAAAGGTCTGTCGTTTTGTCAGATAGACGACCAGAATATCTTCAGGCCAATCCGCATCGCTTGAACAAAACGGGCAGAGCGCCATCGGCGCTCTGGTGAGCACGAAAAACTGTGATTCGGCTTTGAGCGGCGGGGCCATAAAGCCTTTGATGCGCACTGTTTTTCCAGACAGCCTTTTGACTTTTTCGGAAAACTCAAAACCCAACACCCCTGTTTTGCCATAAAACTCATCGAAGGTCATGAGTTCAGCCGCCTGAACACGAGAAACCAGCAAAAAAATCAGAAACGCCCCGCACAAGCGCCAGAGGAACAAAGCGGAAGGCGCTTTTAACGCCTTCCGTAAACACAGGCAAATCAAGACCGCCTCACCGCTGATGGCCTAACGCTAACGCGCGTACCATAATTTTGAAGAGGTCGCTGTTTTCCATATAGCCTTGAATCTGCTCAGCTCCGGGACCGCTGCCCTGCACAATCATTTCATCGACGGCATGGACTCCGGTATCCGCGCTGCGCGGCAAATTACCCTCACGCAACACCGCACCGGGAACATCCTTGTAGACCTGATTGGCGACATATTGATCTTTTTCATTTTTAATCGCCGGCACAAACAGCCCGTCGAGTTTGGGGCGGAAAGTTTCGTAATAATCCGGGAAGACCGTGAAAAATACCGCCAGACGTTTGGAAACATTGACGTTGTCGGGATAGCCGTCGTGATTCATGTCCTTGTAATCGGGATAACCGGCAGCCTGATAGACGCCGACCTTTTCGCGCATGTCCGTACCCGGCTTGTTGTCGTCAATGGTGCCGACAATGGATAGGCCGTGCGTGTGATCTCCCGTGACGATAATCAGGGTATCAGGATGTTTTTCGGCAAATTTCCGGGCAATCGCCACAGATTGATCAAGCATGATGGTGTTATACAACGCACGCTCCCAGTCCAGCGGATGTGAGGCTTTATCAATCAGCGCCGACTCGACCACCAGAAAGAAACCTTCCTTGTTTTTCGACAGAACCTCCAGCGCGGTTTGCGTCATTTCCGTCAAATCAGGCTGATTGGGAAATTTTTTTGTTGAATTGTTTTCCAGGAAACGACGATCCAGAACATCGTTCATGTTTCCGGTGTGGAAAAGCCCCAGCAATTTATCGCTTTTCTTGCCATTTGCATTCAACTCTGTCGCGTCTGTCACCAGCGCATACCCGGCCTGTTTGAATTTTGCGATGTAATCGGTTTCATCAGCGCGTTTCGAGCCAGGGGTCGATTTGGGCAGGAAATAAGCCGAGCCTCCGCCAAGGATGACTTCGGGTTGAACCTTGTAGAACATCTCCACGATTTCCGGCTTGTCCGCGCGGCGGCGGGTATGCGCCACGACAGCGGCGGGCGTGGCATCTTCTATTTCAGCGTCTGAAACAACACCAACCGCCATTTTGGTATTGCGCCGGATGAGTTCCGCCAGCGTTTCCTGTTTGGGATGTTCCAGTGAATTTTTGGCGCGGCTGACATAGACTCCCAGGGCATTGACTGCGGATTTATGCCCGGTCATATACGCGCTCATGGTATTGGCACTGTCGGCGGCAATCGAATCTGTGCTGGAGGTGCCAATGGTTCCCATATATTTGAGATCATCCATTGCCAGCCGACCGTTGGCTTTGCCTTCCGTCACGCCCTTGGAGAGAATTCTGGCGCCCGTTCTGTGCGCGACAGACAAACCATCGCCAATGAACAGAATGACATTTTTAGCCTGCCGCTCTTTCGGTGTCGGATAGATTTCCCAAACGACCTCGGCTTTTTCTCCGTTTGCGGAAACGGTGACCGTGTAGCTTCCCGGCTGCTGGATACGGGCATCGCGCACCCATACGGCGGAAGCGTCGACCTCTTTTTCCCGGTCAATAAACTCGGCGGCATTGCCCAATACCTGTTGGTAATCTTTTCCGTTGATTTTGATGTCAACATCCGACGGGGAGACAACCCCTTTGAATTCAACCTTGAAATCAAACTTACCCCCCGTAACCATCGTTGCCCGATCAATCGGATAGATGGTCTGTGCATGGATCGAAGCCGACAAAAGGATGGGGATGAGGCAAAACGGGACGAAACCGATCTTCTTCACAGGAATACTCCGTTGAGTTGATTTTCTCATCCTACGTTCTGTTCGTGACACTCTTGTGACAGTGACAAGCTCCGTGATCCCGCCTCAATTCTTCCAGTGCCACACCAGGCTAAACCCCGCCCAGGTCATCAGCACCGAACCCGCCACGTGTGCCAGCATGTGCAGGGCAAAGCCGCCCCAAACCCCGCGCTGGGCGAGGTGAAACGCTTCTGCGGAAAAAGTTGAAAACGTCGTCAGCCCGCCGAGCAAGCCGGTCGTCAGCGCGAGTCGCCACACCGGCGACAGCACCACGCCGCCCTGAACCAGCGCCAGCACCACCCCCATCAAAAACCCGCCGATGAGGTTGGCGGCGAGGGTGCCCAGCGGCAGCGTAGCCGCCACTGGATTGAGCCACGCGCCCAATCCCCAGCGCAGCCACGCACCACACGCCGCACCGAGGCCGACTGCGGCGAACAGTACCGCATTCATCGCCCCGTTTCCCCGCCTTCAGACTTTGCCGACGCGGGCGCAACGCTTACACCCCCCGGTAACGGCGCGCTGTAACTGATGCGCGTGGGGAAAGCGATCTGGGCGCCGTGACGCTCGATGATTGCGGCGATCTGCAGCAATACGTCCTGTTTGACCACCTGATACTTCACCCACTCCGTGGTGCGGGTGAAGGTATAAATCATGAGATCAAGCGAATACTCGCCTAATTGATTGAGATTGACGATCAGGGTCTGCGCGGGGTCGATCTCCGGGTGCTGCGCCAGCATGGTACGGATGTCCTCCACGACGGCCGGCAGCACGGCAATATCGTCGTAGCGCAAGCCTATGGTCTCATTGATGCGGCGATGGCTCATCCGCGACGGGTTCTCCACCGAAATCTGGGTGAAAACCTGATTCGGCACATAGAGCGGGCGCTTGTCGAAGGTGCGGATGCGGGTCAGACGCCAGCCGATGGTCTCGACCGTGCCTTCGATCTGCTTGTCTGGCGAGCGGATCCAGTCGCCGACCGCAAACGGGCGGTCGAGATAAACCGTCAAGCCGCCAAAAAAATTGGCGAGCAAATCTTTCGCCGCGAAACCGATGGCAATGCCGCCGATACCGCCGAACGCGAGCACCCCGGCAATGGAAAAGCCCAGACTCTGCAAGCCCACGAGCACGGCGACGATCTGCACCGAAATCCGCAACAGCTTGCCCAGCGCATCGACCGTCGTCCGATCAACCGGCTCACCCCGCGCCAGACGATGGCTGACAACCGCGCGCTGGGCATTGTTGATGAACTTCATCAGAAACCACGCCAGACAGGCGATCACGCCCACGGTGCGTGCCGGCGACACGGCTTCGAACAACACCGAATTGACGCTGCCCTGCACCACCTGACACGCAAACGCGATCCCCTCCACCCACGCCAGCACCGTCAGCGGACGCCGGATGGCCGACACCAGGGCAAAATTCCACGAATCCGCTGTCTGCCGGGTTTTTTCTTCCATGCGCGCCAGCACCCGGCGCAGGACAAAATTGAACACCACCACGGCCAGCACGACGATCGCCACCTCCAGCGCGAGCATCGTCGCCTCACCTTGCCCGATCAGATTTTTGATCCAGATTTCCATGTTTTTCATCATTTCTCCGCTAAAAAGCCACATTTGTCATACAAGGCGGGCGAAACTTTATAGTATTCTTCATACTCATTCGGAGATATTCCACCCGCTCACGGTCAGGTTTATCATTATTCCACGCTACACGAACCGCTGCAGGCAATCCATGGATATCGAATCCACCAAGACCTCCCAGGGGATCACCATACCGCCCTGTCCCGCCATCCTCACCCAGTTGATGGAGGAGCTCAAAGAGACGCCCATCAACAGCAAGAAAATCGGCATCCTGATCAGTCAGGACGTGGGGATCGCCGCCGTCGTCACCCGTGCCGCCAACGCGCCGCAAGTCAGCGGCGGGAAGCGGATCGAGTCGATTTCGGACGCCATTCACCTGATCGGCTTCGGCTCGCTCGCCAACCTGGTGCAGGAAGCCCTGCTGCACAACACGATCAACATCTCCGATACCTCGCTCGAACGCTTCTGGGATTCGTCCCGCTACACCGCGCTCGCCGCCTCGCGTCTGGCCGCCGTCGTCGGCCACGTCAACCCGGATACCGCCTATACCTTCAGCCTGTTCCACGACTGCGGCATCCCCCTGCTGGTCAAGCGTTACCCGGAATACAAAAAGGTGCTGGGCCTGGCCAACAAGAATACCGTGCGCATGTTCACCCAGATCGAGGAAGAAGCCCTCGGCACCAGTCACGCCATCCTTGGCTACTATCTCGCCCGCTCCTGGGGGCTGTCCGATTCCGTCAGCCACGGCATTCTTGACCATCACGACTACGCCCAACTCGAAGATCCGCGCAATCTCAACAGCGAAAGTCATCGCCTGATCGCGATCAATTGCGTCGCCGAATACGTCGCCGGTACCCACCTGCGCTCGGTGCAGGAAAGCGAATGGCGCAAGGCGCGCGAAGGCGCCGCCCTCGTCCTCGGCTATTCCCCCTCCGACCTCGACGACGTCGCCGACGATCTCGTCTACCAGTTCGATCAGGCCCTCAGCCAGCAGGAAAGCTGAACCTGACCCGCCCGTCCGCTTCTCCCCGCCGTGCGTTCACGGCTGTGAACAATTCTTCACCCCCGGCAAAAAACCGTATTCCCCGCGAACAAAGCCGGATGCCGCAGGCATGGAATCCTCCCTGCCTGCGCCCGCATGATGTGCCTCATGGATGAACGTTGAAAACCTCATCCGTGAGCCCGGAACCCTCCGGCCCGTCGAACCCGATCAACGAGGCACATCATGGAAAACTTCGACTACAGCAACCACGCCCCTTCCGTCACGGAAAAATTCACCGGCTTGGTCAAAAAAACCCTCCTCCATCGCGGCGTACTGAGCCTGGGCGTACTCGCCCTTGCCGGCTGGGCCGTGCTGGCCAATCCGCCCCTGCAACCGGTCGGACGCGGTGAAATCGGTCTGCGCATCAACCAGTGGAGCGGCGCCGTGGAACGCTTTCAGGAAGGCTCGGTGCTGGTGATTCCGGGCATCCACGAAATGCGCAATTTCTCCCTGCGCGAGCTGGTCTACCATCCCGAGGCCACCTCCTTCCAGTCGATCGAAGGGCTGACCCTGCAAGTGGATTTCACCGTGCGCTATGCGCTCGACCCGGAAAAAATCCCCGCCATGGCGCGGCTCCTGCCCGAAGACATCAGCGGTGAAGTGGTGCTCCCCATCATCCAGGACGCCTTCTACAAAAACCTCTCGCGCTACACCGTGCGCGAAATTTTCTCCGCCCGCCGTCAGGAAATTCAAACCCGGATTACCGAAGAGCTGCAAACCCGCCTCGGCGAAGATGGCATCAAACTCAAGCTGCTGACCATCGGCAAGGTCGAGCTACCCCGCGACTACAAAGTCGGAATGGAAAAACTGCTCGCCGCCGAGCTGGAAACGGAAAAAATGCGCTTCACCCTTGAACTCAAGGAAAAAGAAGTCCGCGAGAGTGAACTCATGGCCGAAGCCGACAAAATTCGCCGCGAGAAAACGGCTGAAGCCGCCGCGCAGGAACAAATCATCGCCGCCCAGGCCCAGGCCGAAGCGATGAAACACATCCTGCCGTTCAAGGAAAAACAAATCCGCCAACATGAACTCGAAGCCGAAGCGGCCAAAGTCGTGCGCATCCGCAGCGCGCAGGCCGATGCCGAAGCACGGCGCATCGAGGCCGAAGCCGAAGCCGACTCGCGGCGCAAACTCGCCGATGCCGAAGCCTATCGGCTGGACCTGGTGGGCAAGGTCAACAGCGAACAACTGGCGCGTGAAGGCGCCATCCTGGCGCAAAGCCCCTTGCTGATTCAAAAGAGCCTCGCCGACAAACTCTCCGACAAGATCCAGGTCATCATCGCCCCGCCCGCTGCCAATGGCGGCTTCCTCGGCGAAAACCTGATCGGTCGCCTGCCCAATGCCGCCCTGAATGGCGCAGTCGGCAACGCCCGTTACGCTAGCCATGAAAGCAGCGAAGAAGAGGAGGAATAATCATGCTCGAACTCCTGCTCAGCATCGCGATCGTCACCCAGGATCAAATTCCGCTGCGGGCCGCGCCCAACGAACGCGCGGCCCGTCACGCAACCCTGTCGATGGGCGACAACCTGGAAGTCCGCGGCGTCAAGGGCGACTACCTGCAAGTCTATGACCACCGCCGCGAACGTGCGGGCTACGTCCGCATCACCCAGACCGGGCAATACGAACTGACGCCAGAAGAAGCGCCCGGCCTCAAGGTGGTCGCCGATTTCCTCACCCATCAGCCCGGCTTTGAGGCGATGGGCATCGGTCACGCCGCCGCCTTCCTCAAAGCCGCGCCCGCAGAAGCCATCGACGCCCACGTCTTTGAAGACATCGGCAAAATGGCCGACCGCCTGGCCTGGCGCGCCTCGAAGCTCTCCGGCGGCAGCAGTGCCGCCAGCGCGCAGGCGGCCAAAACCGTGGCCGAACATCTCGAAGTGGTCAAGCAGTACGGCGTCGAAGTGTATAGCGTCGAGCACAACGAAAAAATGACTTTATGCTACGACGGCGAAGCCTGGCGGCGGGTCATGGCCCTGCCCGCCACCAGCGCGCAAAAAGCACACGCCGCGCTCTCGCTCACCCGGCATGAGTGCGTCAAGTCGACGCTGTCGCCTTCTGAACGCCTCGAAACCGACGTGTGGCGCGCCGAAGTGCTGGATCGCGCGCTGGAAGCCAGCGCCAGGGACAAGGACGCCCCCGCACAGCTCAAAAACCGGCTGAAAATCCGCGCCGCCGGCGTGTGGGCCAGCATTGCCCACCAACTGAGGCGCAAAAGCGGCGCCGATGCGGCAGTCGTGCAAGCGGGTCAATCCGCCGAAACCTTCCTCGCCGCGGTGTCCCGCAACGAGCTCGTCGATGGCGATGTGCAAGCCTGGAATGAAGCCGCCATCCGGGTCGGCGCCTCGCGCTGGGCCGCACAGGTGCAGGCCCTCCCGCTCCCGGCCCAGGGTCGTCCCGGCATTCGTCTGGTCGGCGGCGAACCGGGACAAACCTGCGTCCAGGTGATCGAAGGTGAAGCCCGCCATGACAAGGCTGCCGCGTTCGAGCGTTGCACCTATGGACAAGTGTGGACGTCCTCCCTCAGCGTGAGCCCCGACGGCAAAATGATGACGCTGGCGGTACAACCCTTGAGCGACTGGCGCGAAATGTGGGTCTTCCGCCTCGGCAGCAACGGCTGGGAAATCGACGCCATCCCCCCTGCGCTCGATCAGCCCGAACTCGGCTATGTCGAATTCGCCGGCTGGGTGCCGGGCAACAAGCAATTCCTCGTGGCGCGCGAAACCGTCAGCGACAACGAAGCCAAAACCAGCTTCGAGTTATGGGATCGTCAAACGCTGAAAGTCGAAAAGCACGCCGACAAACCCGGCAACCTGACCGCCTTCTACCGCTGGCAAGACCCGGCGTGGAAAGGCGGCACGGTGGCGGTGCGGTGAATATGCGCTCAAAACGCCGGAACCACGGCCCCTTTGTAATGGCAAGAATGCTACAGCTTCCCCTGTACCCAATCCCCGACACGCTTCAACGCCCCCGGCAGCTTCGCCGGTTCCGTCCCCCCCGCTTGCGCCATATCGGGCCGACCGCCGCCCTTGCCGCCGACCTGTTGCGCGACGAAATTCACCAGTTCTCCGGCTTTTACCTTGCTGGTGAGGTTAGCGGTGACGCCTGCGATCAGGCTCACTTTGCCCTCAGAGACGCTGGCGAGCACGATGATGGCGGACTTGAGTTTGTCTTTGAGCTTGTCCAGCGTTTCGCGCAGCGTTGCCGCGTCCGCGCCTTCCAGCGTAGTGGCCAACACTTTCGCGCCGTTGATGTCCGCGGCTTGCGCGACCAGATCGTCGACCTGGCTGCCCGCGAGTTTTGATTTCAGGCGGGCAATGTCTTTTTCCAGCGTCTTCGTCTGTTCGATGAGGGCGGAGACGCGCTCGGCGGCGTCATCGGGTTGAGCTTTCAGCATGGCGGCAATCCCGGCGACCCGCGTTTCCTGCGCTTGCGTGTAGTGGAGCGCGTTGAGGCCGGTCAGGGCTTCGATGCGGCGGATGCCGGCGGCGACGCCGGACTCGGACAGGATCTTGAACAGGCCGATGTCGCCGGTGCGGGCAATGTGCGTGCCGCCGCAAAGCTCTTTGGAGCTGCCAATGGAGAGCACGCGCACGGTGTCGCCGTATTTTTCGCCGAAGAGCATCATCGCGCCGCTCGTCTGGGCATCGGCCAGGGCCATGACTTCGGCGCGGGTGGCGGTGTTGGCGAGGATTTCGGCGTTGACCCGCGCTTCCACGGCGCGGAGTTCTTCCGGCGTGACGGGGGCGTTGTGGGCGAAGTCGAAGCGGGTTTTGTCGGGGTCGACCTGCGAGCCTTTTTGCTGCACGTGTGCGCCCAAAACTTCGCGCAACGCCTTGTGCATCAGGTGGGTGACGGAGTGGTTGCGGGCCGTGGCGACACGGGCGGCGGCGTCGACTTTCGCGGTGACGCTCTGGCCGATTTTGAGGCTGCCGGTTTTGACGATGCCGTGATGGCCGAACACGGCGGCCTGAATCTTCAGCGTGTCTTCCACCGCAAACAGCCCCGCGCCTCTCAGCTCGCCCCGGTCGCCCACCTGACCGCCGGATTCGGCGTAAAAGGGTGTGTTGTCGAGGACGACGACGCCCAGATTACCTTCGTTGAGGGCGTCGACAGGCGAGCCGTCTTTATAGAGCGCGAGGATTTTGCCGGGGGCTTCCAGCGTCTCGTAACCGTGGAAGGTGGTGGTGTCTCCGGCGTATTCCAGGTTGGTCGCCATCTTGAATTTGCCTGCGGCCCGCGCCTGCTCTTTCTGCCGCGCCATGGCGGCGTCGAAGGCGGCGGCGTCGACGGTCACATCGCGCTCGCGGCAGACATCGGCGGTCAGATCGAGCGGGAAGCCGTAGGTGTCGTGCAGTTTGAAGGCGGTTTCGCCGTCGAAGACCTTGAGATTCTTTGCCGCCAGCGCAGCAAATTCAGCTTCCAGAATCGCCATGCCGTTCTCGATGGTGGTGAAGAAGCGGTCTTCTTCGGCCTTCAGCACCTCGGTGATGCGTTTCTCGCCAGCGGGCAATTCCGGGTAGGCCGCGCCCATCTCCTTGACCAGATCGGGCACCAGCCGCCAGAAAAACGCCGCCCGCGCACCGAGCTTGTAGCCGTGGCGAATGGCGCGCCGGATGATGCGGCGGAGCACGTAGCCGCGCCCTTCGTTGCCGGGGATGACGCCATCGGCGATCAGGAAGGCACAGGCGCGGATGTGGTCGGCCAGCACTTTCAGGCTCGGGCTGCTCAAGTCCGTCGTAGCCGTCTCCCGCGCCGCTGCCGCGATCAGATTCTGGAACAGGTCGATCTCGTAATTGGCGTGCACGCCTTGCAACACCGCCGCAATGCGCTCCAGGCCCATGCCGGTATCGACGCTGGGCTTGGGCAGCGGATGCATCACGCCGTGCTCGTCGCGGTTGAACTGCATGAACACGTTGTTCCAGATCTCGATATAGCGGTCGCCGTCTTCTTCGGGCGTGCCGGGCAGGCCGCCGGGGATGTGTGCGCCGTGGTCGTAGAAAATCTCGGTGCAGGGGCCGCAGGGGCCGGTGTCGCCCATCATCCAGAAATTGTCGGAAGCGTAGCGTGCGCCCTTGTTGTCGCCGATGCGGATCACGCGCTCTGGCGCCAGGCCCACCTCCTGCGTCCACAGCGCGTAAGCCTCATCGTCTTCCGCATAGACGGTGACGTAGAGCTTTTCCTGCGGCAGCTTGAAGACTTCGGTCAGCAGCTCCCATGCGTACTTGATGGCATCGCGCTTGAAGTAATCGCCAAAGCTGAAGTTGCCGAGCATCTCGAAGAAGGTGTGGTGGCGGGCGGTGTAGCCGACGTTTTCGAGGTCATTGTGCTTGCCGCCTGCGCGCACACACTTCTGGCTGGTCGTGGCGCGGGTGTAAGGGCGCTTGTCGAAGCCCAGAAAAACGTCCTTGAACTGGTTCATGCCCGCGTTGGTAAACAGCAGCGTCGGGTCTTCATGCGGCACGAGCGAGCTGGAGGCCACGATCTGGTGGCCCTTGGATTCAAAGAACTTCAGGTATTTTTCGCGGATTTCGGCGGATTTCATGGAGGTTGGCGCTCAAACGGAGAAAACGCCCGGTGGCGGGCGGAACGCGGCAGTTTATCATGTGCCAGCTCACACCTCTTTATCGGACAAAAGCTCATGGGACATCGCCTGTCAAAAATCTACACCCGCACCGGCGACGCCGGCACCACCGGCCTTGGCGACGGCAAGCGGGTGAGCAAAAGCAGCCTGCGCATCCACGCCATCGGTGAGATCGACGAGACCAACGCCACGCTCGGCCTGCTCCTCACCGAAACCCTGCCGGAGGCAGTCCGCGCGCTGCTCACCGACGTGCAGCACGACCTGTTTGATCTCGGCGGCGAAGTCTGTATTCCGGGGATGAGCATGATCACCACGAGTCAGGTGGAGCGGCTGGAAGCAGCTATCGACCACTACAACGCCGGGCTGGAGCCGCTCAAGGATTTCATCCTCCCCGGCGGCGTCCGCGCTGCCGCCCAGGCTCACCACGTCCGCACCGTCTGCCGTCGCGCCGAACGTGCGCTGGTGGCGCTGGCTCGAGATGAGCCCGTTGGCGATGGCCCGCGCCAATACCTCAATCGCCTCTCCGACCTGCTTTTTGTCTTGGGTCGGGTGCTGAACCGTGCGCAAGCTCAGGGCGATGTGCTGTGGCAGAAGCGCAAGAACGCAAGTGAGGGGACATAGCCTGCATTTCAGCGCTGCAAAATAATGCCTTCAGCATCAAACAGGTCGAGCTGTTCCCCGCCGCGGTGCGTTTCACGCGGCCCCGCCTCTGCCTCCGCAAACCTCACTCCCACGCCCAACAGACGCACCGCCTTCCCCTGGCGGGCATAGGCGTCATCGAGCAAGGCGCGCCACACCGCTTCATCCGGCGTCACGCTCACACATTCGGCGGTGGTCTGGGTGAAATCAGCGAATTTGATCTTGACCACCGCGTTATGCACCGCCCTTGGCGCAGACAGATTGGCGAAGCGGCGGCGGAATTCTGCGATCAGCGCGGGCAATTCGGCGTGGCAGGCGGCGAGGTCGGGCAGATCATGGGCGTAGGTGGTCTCGACCGACAGGGATTTGCGGATGCGATCCGGGCGCACGGAACGCTCGTCCATGCCCCGGCAAAGCTGATACAGGGTCGCGCCGAAGCGGCCAAATTCGTGCGTGAGGCGATTGAGATCCCAGGCGCGAAGGTCGCCGCAGGTGTGTACGCCCTGCTTTTGCAGCCTCGCTGCGGTCACTTTGCCCACGCCGAAAATCTTCCCCACCGGCAAGGCGGCGACGAAGGTTTCAACCTCCGGCGGGCGGATGACGAACTGGCCGTCGGGCTTGTTCCAGTCGCTGGCGACCTTGGCGAGAAACTTGTTGGGCGCGATGCCCGCCGAGGCGGTGATGCGCACCTCGGCGCGGATGCGGGCGCGGATTTCCTCCGCCATCAGCGTCGCCGAACCCTGGCAGCGATCGACGCCGCTCACGTCGAGATAGGCTTCGTCGAGCGAGAGCGGCTCCACCAGCGGCGTGTAATCGCGGTAGATAGTGAGAATTTGCTGCGAGGCTTCGCGGTAACGGCGGAAATCCGGCGGCAACAGGATGAGCTGCGGGCACAGGCGCAAGGCCCGCGCCGTCGACATCGCCGAATGCACGCCCAGCGCCCGCGCTTCGTAATTGCAGGTCGCAATCACCCCGCGCGTTTCCGCCCGTCCGCCCACCGCCAGCGGCTTGCCACGTAGCGCGGGCTGGTCGCGCATCTCGACCGCAGCGTAAAAACAGTCGCAATCGCAGTGGATGATTTTGCGCATTTCCGCCCGGCGCCGAAATCAATCCTTTACGCAATCAACATAATAGCGCCCGTCCGCGCCCTTCACCATGCCATGAATATCGGTCTCGAAACCGGGAAAGGCCGCATTGAAATCGCGCGCGAAGCGCAGATAACGCACGATGGTGGCGTTAAAACGTTCGCCCGGGATCAGCAGCGGAATACCCGGTGGATACGGCGTCACCAGCATCGCGGTCACCCGCCCTTCGAGCTCGGCCAGCGGGAGGCGCTCAATCTCGCCGTGGGCAACGCGGGCGAAGGCGTCGGCAGGCTTCATCGCCGGCACCATGTCGGAGAGATACATTTCGGTGGTGAGGCGGGCGATATCGTGCGCTTTGTAGAACTGGTGGATCTGGTCGCACAAGTCCTTGAGCCCGACCCGTTCATAGAGCGGGTGACGGGCGATGAATTCCGGCATGACACGCCACAAGGGCTGGTTACTGTCGTAATCGTCCTTGAACTGCTGTAATTCGGTGAGCATCGTGTTCCAGCGGCCCTTGGTGATGCCGATGGTAAACATGATGAAAAACGAATAAAGCCCGGTCTTTTCAACGATGATGCCGTGCTCGGCGAGGTATTTGGTGACGATGGCGGCCGGGATGCCGGTGTGCTCGGCGAAATCGCCATCGACATCCAGCCCCGGCGTGATGATGGTGGCCTTGATCGGGTCGAGCATGTTGAAACCCGGCGCCAGATTGCCGAAGCCGTGCCAGCGCTCATTGGCGCACAGCATCCAGTCTTCGCGGTCGAGCTGGCCGTCATCGTCGAGGCGCTCCGGCCCCCAGACCTGAAACCACCAGTCGGTTTCGCCGTAATCGCCCCCGACCTTGCGCATGGCGCGGCGGAATTCGATCGCCTCCGAGAGCGATTCATCCACCAGCGCCGCGCCGCCCGGCGCCTCCATCATCGCCGCCGCCACGTCGCACGAGGCGATGATCGCGTACTGGGGCGAGGTCGAGGTGTGCATCAGATAAGCCTCGTTGAACACGTCGCGGTCGAGCTGACGCGACTCCGAGTTCTGCACCAGAATTTGCGAGGCCTGCGACAAACCGGCCAGCAGCTTGTGCGTCGACTGGGTGGAGAACACCATCGACTCCTTGCAGCGCGGACGCCCTTCGCCGATGGCGTGGTAATCGCCATAAAAGTCGTGAAAAGCCGCATGCGGCAGCCAGGCTTCGTCGAAATGCAGGGTGTCGATTTTGCCGTCGAGCATTTGCTTGATGGTCTCGACGTTATAGACCACACCGTCGTAAGTCGATTGGGTGACGGTCAGAATGCGCGGCTTTTTGTTTTTTGCTTCACGGGCAAAAGGATTGGCCTCGATCTTCTTCTGGATGTTCTCCATCGAGAACTCTTCCAGCGGAATCGGGCCGATGATGCCGTAATGATTGCGGGTCGGGGTCAGGAATACCGGCACCGCACCGGTCATGATGATCGAATGGAGAATGGATTTATGGCAGTTACGATCCACCACCACAATATCGCCCGCCGCCACCGTGGTGTGCCATACCATTTTGTTGGAGGTCGAGGTGCCGTTGGTGACGAAATACAGATGATCGCAACTGAAAATGCGTGCCGCATTACGCTCGGAAGCCGCCACCGGGCCGGTATGGTCGAGCAATTGCCCAAGCTCGTCGACCGCATTACACACGTCGGCACGCAGCATGTTTTCGCCAAAAAACTGGTGAAACATCTGTCCCACCGGGCTCTTCAGGAAGGCGACGCCGCCCGAATGCCCCGGACAGTGCCAGGAATAGGAGCTGTCCGCCGCGTAGTGGGTGAGCGCACGGAAAAACGGCGGCGACAGTGAATCAAGATAATGCTTGGCCTCGCGCACCACGTAGCGGGCGATGAATTCCGGCGTGTCTTCAAACATGTGGATGAAGCCGTGCAATTCGCGCAACACATCATTGGGGATGTGGCGGGCGGTGCGGGTTTCGCCGTAAAGGAAAATCGGGATGTCGGTATTGCGCCCACGAATGGCTTCGACGAAGGCGCGCAAACCGGCAATCGCCTTGTCCGCAGCCTCACGCGATTTGAATTCGTCATCGTCAATCGACAGGATGAAGGCCGAAGCCCGGCTTTGCTGCTGGACAAAGGAGGTGAGATCGCCGTAGTTGGTCACCCCCAGCACGGTCATGTCTTCCTTCTTGATCGCCTCCACCAGCGCCTGGATATCGAGGCCGGAAGCGTTATCGGCGCGGAAATCTTCATCAATGATGATGACTGGAAAATTAAATCGCATCTCGGTTCCTTCAAGGGTCAGACGCCGGGCCTGGCCTCAAAAAAGCGAAAAGGGCCTGCGTGCGGCCCCATGAATTGGTAAATTTGCCCGTGGCGCCGCGCCTAAATCCTGGGCAGGGTGACGCCGGTCTGGCCCTGATACTTGCCGCCCCGATCCTTGTACGAGGTCTCGCACTCTTCATCTGACTCGAAAAACAACACCTGGGCACAGCCCTCACCCGCGTAAATCTTGGCCGGCAGCGGCGTGGTGTTGGAGAACTCCAGCGTGACATAGCCTTCCCACTCCGGCTCGAACGGGGTGACGTTCACGATGATGCCGCAGCGCGCGTAAGTGCTTTTGCCGAGGCAGACGGTGAGCACGCTGCGCGGGATGCGGAAGTATTCTACCGTGCGCGCGAGCGCGAACGAATTGGGCGGGATGATGCAGACATCGGCATCGATCTCCACAAAAGACTTGGGGTCGAAGGCCTTGGGGTCGACAACCGTGGAATTGATGTTGGTGAAAACCTTGAATTCCGGCGCGCAGCGGATGTCATAGCCATAGCTTGAGGTGCCGTAAGAGACGATTTTCTGTCCATTGACCTCGCGCACCAGCACGGGTTCAAACGGCTCGATCATGCCGTGCTCTTTGGCCATGCGGCGAATCCAGCGGTCAGACTTGATGGCCATGTCGATCTCCGGGGACGGGCGCTAAAAAGCGCGTAGTGTAAGCGCAGGGCCAGCGAATGCAAGGGATATGACGTCTTCGGCAACGACTTCGCCACGGCGCATTTCCGCAGACGTGCGCATCAGCCGCTCATCAGCCATTTTGCACCACGATCTGCGGGAATTTGTGTGTCATGTCACGCGCCTTGTCGGCAACCGCCACCGCCACTTTGCGCGCAATGCTGCGGTAATTTGCCGCAAGCCGGCTATCGGGTGCGGCGGCCACGGTCGGCGTGCCGCTATCGGTCTCTTCCCGGATGCTGAGGTCGAGCGGCAGCGCACCGAGAAAGGGGATGCCGTAGTCGGCACACAACTTCTGCCCGCCGCCCGCGCCAAAAATGTGTTCTTCGTGACCGCACCTGGAGCAGATATGGGTGCTCATGTTTTCCACCACGCCCAAAATGGAAACATTTACCTTTTCAAACATCTTGAGCCCCTTGCGCGCATCGATCAGGGCCAAATCCTGCGGCGTGGTGACGATCACAACGCCCGTCACCGGCACGTTCTGCGCCAGGGTGAGCTGGATGTCGCCCGTGCCCGGCGGCAGGTCGATCACCAGATAATCGAGATCCTTCCAGTGGGTCTCGCGCAGTAATTGCAGCAGCGCCTGCGTCGCCATCGGCCCGCGCCAGATCATCGGCGTGTCGGTGTCCTCGACCAGCAAACCGATCGAGTTCGCCTGCAAGCCATGCGCCTCGAGCGGCTCCATCAGCTTGCCATCGAGCGAAGTCGGCCGCTGCCCGTTGAGCCCCAGCATCTGCGGCACCGAAGGCCCGTAGATGTCGGCATCGAGCAAGCCCACCTCCGCCCCCTCGGCAACCAGCGCCAACGCCAGATTCGCCGCCGTGGTGCTCTTGCCCACCCCGCCCTTGCCCGAGGCCACCGCGATGATGTTCTTCACCCCCGGCAGCAATTTGACCCCGTGCTGCACCGCATGCGGCACGATCTTCGTCTCGACGTCGATCTCCACCCCACCCAGCTCCGGCAAGGCCGCACGCAGCGCATCGTCGAGCAGATGGCGAATCGCTGCAGCCTCGCGCCTGGCCGGATAACCGAGTTCGATACCGAACCGCACCCGCCCGCCCTCGACCACGAGATTGCGCACGGCACGCGCAGACACAAAATCTTTCCCGGTGTTGGGGTCGATGACGGTTTTCAGGATGTCGGTGACACGCTCGGCGCTCAGGCTCATGGGGTGCTCCTTAAAGATGGAGATCATACCGGAACCCTGGGGGCATGCTCACCCTCCCCGCAGTGACTCCGGCGCTTCAACCCCCAAAGTTTTTGCCTGACGCCGGGTGTACAGCCTACCCGCAGTGTAGAGATTGGACTTGCGGGCATCAATAATGGACTTTTCATCATCGGCAAGTCTGGATTTATCCAGATTGTTGAGACGGGCATAATGAGATTTAAACGCCTGTCGTGCTTCATCCAGAGGCAAGCCTTTCTCGCGATTTCCGGGTAAGCCGTGAGCATTATTCACGCGCTCGTACTCATTTTTGTCATCAACGATTGTCAAGAGTTGTTCTATCGCCTCCAACTCCAATAACGCGGCATTGAGACTGGAAATCATCCCCTTGCTGTTGGCGTAATGTTCAAGATCGCCCTCGACGATGGCTTTTTCAGTTGCTATTATCAATTCCAGATCGCTACGCTTACCCACCAGACGAACATGCTTCAACAGCGTGTTCCGCGTTTTTTGCAAACTTTTTGTTGCTGGTGCGAGCAATTGCGCTTTAATCCACCCCGCTTCCCGCGTAAGGATGCGATTCAGTTGCAACAAAGAGTCGCTATTCATCATGCATCCAGCCAATTCTCGCCGTACACCCGATTGGCTTCCTTCATGCACAAGAATTTCTGCTTCCGCACGAAATCGGCCCCCAAATTGCGTTTTAACGTCATCAACGCATAGGCGGGAAGATCAGCGTAGCGCAACCATGCCCACGATGCTTCATCATCGCCTGCCTCATCTGCGGCTTGCGACTCTGCAAGATAAATTTCATTTTGTGTCAGGCCTTCCCGCTCGGCATCGGGCAGGTAGCTCTTGGGCAACTCGTTCATGGCGCGCTCCACTCTCCATCGCACAAAATATCACGCCATTATTGTAGCTTGCCCCGGCTGCTGACGTTACCATCCTGCCTCACCCTCACCACGTACCTCCCTCATCCATGTATCCCATGAGCTTCCCCGCCGCCCGCGTGCTTGCCCTCGTTGCCGCGCTGGCGCTGGCCGGATGTGCCGATTTCAATTTTCCCCTGTCCGCCCGGGCCGACAGCCCTGCCGCCCCCGAAAACATCGAATCCGCCCCCCCGTCGTCGCCACAAACGCCCCCTCCCGCCCCTGTCGCGCCCGACTGGACTGCGCTGCAACAGGAGCTGGCGGACGAATTCCGGGGCATCGCCGGTTTTCGCCTCACCCACCTTCCCCGCGGGCTGCGCCTCATTCTGCCCGCCGCTGACGGCTTCGCCTCCGCCCGTGCCGACATCGAGCCCAAACTTGCGCACCTGCTCGAACGCATCGTGCCGGTGCTCAAGCGCCATCCCGGCCTCATCCTCCACATCGTCGGCCATACCGACAGCCAGGGCAGCGAGATGTACAACCTGGGCCTGTCGATCAAACGCGCCGAAGCAGTGCTGGAATCCCTGCGCTCGCAAGGCATTGATCTGACACGCATGAGCGCCGACGGCAAGGGCGAGGCCGAACCGATTGCCGACAATGCGCAGGAAAGCGGACGGGCGAGCAACCGCCGGGTCGAGATTTTCCTCGACACGCACGGAGGATGAGCGCAATGGAGCCGCTGCGGCTTTGTTAGAATCACGTTTTCCCCCCACACCTTTCAGGTCATCATGCCGCGCAAGATTCTCGTCTCCAACGCCCTGCCTTACGCCAACGGCGACATCCACCTTGGTCATCTGGTGGGTTACATTCAGGCCGATGTCTGGGTGAGGTTCCAGCGCATGCGCGGCAATACCGTGCATTACGTCTGTGCCGACGACACCCACGGCACCCCGGTGATGCTGCGGGCGGAAAAGGAAGGGCTCACGCCCGAGGCGCTGATTGACCGCATCCATGGCGAACATTCGCGTGATTTCGCTGATTTTGGCGTCGCGTTCGACAACTACCACTCGACCCATTCCGCAGAAAACCGCGCCTACGCCGAAGATTTTTACACCCGCCTGCAAGCGGCGGGCTTCATCGCCACCCGCGCCATCGAGCAGTTTTACGACCCGGTCAAGGAAATGTTCCTGCCCGACCGCTACATCAAGGGCGAATGCCCCAGGTGCGGCGCGGCAGATCAGTACGGCGATAACTGCGAGGTCTGTGGCGCTGCCTACGCCCCGACCGAACTCAAAAATCCGCGTTCCGCCGTCTCCGGCGCGACGCCGGTGTTGCGCAGCTCGGAGCATTACTTCTTTCGCCTCTCGGATGAGCGCTCGGTCGCCTTCCTGCGCGAATGGACGCAAAGCACCAACGCCATCGGCGTGCGCCGCCTGCAGCCCGAAGCCGCCAACAAGATGAAAGAATGGCTGGGCGAAGTCGGCGAAAACAAGCTCACCGACTGGGATATCTCCCGCGACGCGCCCTATTTCGGCTTCGAGATTCCCGGCGCACCGGGCAAGTTCTTCTACGTCTGGCTCGACGCGCCTATCGGCTATCTGGCAAGTTTCAAAAACCTCGCGGCCAGGCGCGGCGACATTGCCGTTGAAGACTACACCGATGCCGACGCCGCCTCCGCAGCCGCCACCGAAATGGTGCATTTCATCGGCAAGGACATCCTCTATTTCCACGCCCTGTTCTGGCCCGCGATGCTGAAATTCGCCGGCTACCGCACCCCGAGCCAGCTTTGCGTCAACGGCTTTCTCACCGTCAACGGCGCCAAGATGAGCAAGAGCCGGGGCACCTTCATCACCGCGCGCTCGTGGCTGGAGCAAAAGCTCGATCCGCAATGGCTGCGCTATTACTTCGCCACCAAGTCGAACGGCACGATGGAAGACGTCGACCTCAACCTCGACGACCTGATCGCCAAGGTCAATTCCGACCTGATCGGCAAATTCGTCAACATCGCCAGCCGCTCAGCGGGCTTCATCACCCGGCGTTTCGACGGCAAACTCGGCGCCACCGACAAGGCCGCCGCTGCCGAATTCATTACCGCCTGGCAGCAAGGCGAGATCGCCGCCGCGTTTGAATCGCGCAACTACAGCCACGCCCTGCGTGAAGTGATGCGCCTCGCCGACATCGCCAACCAATATGTAAACGACCACAAACCGTGGGAACTGGCAAAAGAAGAAGGCGCCGAGGCCCGTCTGCACGTCGTGTGTTCCACCGCGCTCACCCTGTTCCGCGACCTCGCCCGTTACCTGAAGCCGGTATTACCGGCGCTCGCGGCGGAAGTCGAAACCTTTCTCGCCATCCCCCCGCTCACCTGGCAAGGCGAATGGTCGCCCCTGCCCGTCGGTCACACCATCAACGCTTACCAACACCTCGCCACCCGGGTCGAACGCACCCAGATCGACGCGCTGCTGGAAGCCAACCGTGAATCCCTCGCCCCCGCAGCGGCGCCCACCCCCAGCGCCACCCCGGCAGCCGCCGCAAACCCGGCAGCCGCCGCGACGATCAGCATCGACGATTTCGCCAAAATCGACCTGCGCGTCGCCCGCATCATCGAAGCCGGCCCGGTCGAAGGCGCCGACAAGCTGATCCGTCTCATCCTCGACGTCGGCGAAACCGACGCCACCGGCCAGCCCCACCCCCGTCAGGTCTTCGCCGGTATCAAGTCCGCCTACGCCCCCGAACACCTCGTGGGCCGTTACACCGTGTTCGTCGCCAACCTCGCCCCGCGCAAGATGAAATTCGGCCTCTCGGAAGGCATGATCCTCGCCGCCTCCGACCCCACAGGCAAGAGCGAGGGAATTTACCTGCTGTCGCCCGATGCGGGAGTCGTGGCGGGGATGAAGGTCAAGTAAGATCAAATAAGCTCGCGCCACCATCCGCGTCCTGCGACACCAAGATAGCAGGTCGGTGAATTTGAGGTGAGGGCGGGTTTGAAACCCAACCCTCGGATGTCCGTGCTACGCCTGTTGGGAGCGACGGCGGCTCGCCGTCGCACGATGGCGGGGACGCCATCGCTCCCGGTGGGGGTCAGAACCGATATCCTGCCTTCACATTTCCCGTCACGCCTTCGCGTTTGCCTGTGTAGCCTTGCACGCCGATATCCAGTGACCAGCCTTTTTCGGCGGGCGTCAAGGTCAGGCCAATTTCCAGCAAACCCGTATCGCCCTTCAATTTGGGGGCGTCCAGTTTGTAGCCGTAGATGCTGGCGTTGGCCTTGCCGTCGTATTCGTGTTCCCAGGCTGCGCCGAGCCAGGCGGTGGTTGTTGGGGTGAGGGCGTGGTGGAATTTTGTGCCCAGTCTGGTTCTTTGCGAGGCTACGTCCTTGAATTTCACCGTCTCGCCGGTGGTGAGTTTTACGGTGTCGCCGTCTTGATGGCTCCAGAGGTATTGTCCGTAGACATCCAGCTTGCTCTGCTCGGAGAGTTTCAAGAGGTAGCCTGCGCCGATGTGTGCGCTCAGGTAGGTGGATTTGGCGTTGTAGGCGCTGTGGAGGGTGGTGCCGTTGATGAAATGGCCGCCGAAGTCGGTTTTGACCTGGCCTGAGCGCAGGCTGGCGTTGAGGTAGGGTTGGGCGGTGGTTGAGGGATTGAGGGCGAGATGGGCCAGGATGCCTGCGCCGGTGTATTCGGTGTCGCCGTTGCCGCGCACGCTGGCGGCGTTCGCAAAACTGTTGTGGCTGGTGTAGTCGCCTTTGCCGTGTTCGATGAAGGCGGCGGCGGTCAATTTGCCTGCACCCGCTCCGGCGTTGATGTCCTTGGTGCCAGCGAGGCCGGCGAGGAGGGTGTAGCCGTCGACGTCGATGTGGGAGCCGGTGTTGTGGCGCATTTTTCCGTAGCCGATGGCGGCGAAGCCTTGCAGGCGGGGGGCGCTTCCTTCGGCTGTGCCGCTGGCGAGCAGGGCGGCGGTCAGGCCTTGGGTGGCGGCGAAATCTTGTGCCTGATTGAGGTAGGCGGCGCCGCTCAGGAAGGCTTCGGAGAGGGCTTTGGTTTGGGCGTTGAGCTTGATGCCGCTGGGGGGTGGTACGACAGGCGGTGTAACGGGCGGCGGCACAACGGGCGGCACGACAGGCGGAGGCGTGACGGGCGGTGTGACAGGCGGCGTAACGGGCGGTGTGACGGGCGGAGGGGTGACGGGGGGTGTCACCACCGGAGGCGGCGCGACATACGGCGTTACCGTCGTTGTGGCGACGAGGCTGCCGCCGCTCTCTGACAGGGCGAAATTGTAGGCGGTTGAGTAGAGGGCAACCCCGGCATACAGGGGGACATTGGCATAGTTGATGGTATTGAAACCGTCCAGGGTGCCTGATACGTCGATGAGGTTGATTGCTGTCCCCGTGA
>BNUB01000029.1 GCA_025997045.1 Betaproteobacteria bacterium | reverse complement strand
TGTGGCGTTTCGAGAATGATTCTGTTGCAGGCTGGCGTGCCTGGTTCGGCGGCAGTAATAGCCCCATGTTTACCGCCAAAATTACTGCGACGAGTCCAGCCCAGCCGATCACCGCCGCTCCCGTGGCCGTGAAAAATGGCACCAGCGGGGATGTGTGGGTGTTCTTCGGCACGGGTCAGTTCCTGCAGAGCCTCGACAAAGAAAATATAGACGTGCAAAGTCTGTATGGTTTGATTGATGACGATGGCGCCAAGATCCAACGCGCCGACCTGGCCCAACGCGCATTCGTTGTCACCGTAGGCGGGCAGAGCGTGTTCGCCAATGCAACCCTTGGCGACATGGACAGCAAACGAGGCTGGTTCATCGACTTCAACAACCCTGATGACAAGGGCGAACGGATCTACTCCGAAGCGACAGTGGCCTGGATGGGTGCAGCGGGAACCGTGCTTGGGGTGATCTCCAACGTGCCGACCAAAGATCCTTGCGATCAGGGCGGGTACCACCACTACAACTATCTGAATGCTTTCACCGGCGGCAACATCTCCGTACCATTCCTTGACAGCAACCATGATGGTGAGGTGAATGGCGACGACCTGGTACCGGACGCTGACGGTGATCTTCACACGCCCAGGAGAAAAGAGAAAGGCATGTCTGCAACGAGTCTTGTGCTGGGATGCGGTAAATACGTTCTCACGACGCAAACCTCTGATGGCAATCTCGTTGAGGAAGGTGTGGACGCCAAAGGCTGCGGCGGTGCCGGTATCAAGGGCCGTGTCGCCTGGCGCGAACTGATCAGCAACTAAGCCAGCAGTTGTAACACGCTAAAACCGCGACGGGTCTCCAGGCCCGTCGCGGTTTTTACTTACGCCAGCGGCACCAGAAAATCATCCGCGATGCGATTGCCCAGCAGGTGTATGCGGTCGAGCAGGCGCATGGTGTAGCTGTGCAGGCCGCTCTTCACGATGTCGTCGACGCGGGCGAAGCGCAACTGGGATTCGAGTTCTCCGGCCATGCGCTCGGTCTCGGAAGAGTGGGCGTTGCGAACCCGTTGCAGGTTGGCATAGACCTCTCTCATGCAGCGGGCGAGCGAGCGGGGCATATCCACCCGCAACAGCAGCAGCTCGGCCACCCGCTCCGGGGTGATCACGTCACGGTAGACGCGGCGATAGACTTCAAACGCGGCGACCGAGCGCAGCAAGGCGCTCCACTGGTGGTAGTCGGTCGCGCCGCCTTCGACTTCGCCAGCCGGGAGCAGGATCTGGTATTTGACGTCGAGGATGCGGGCGGTGTTGTCGGCGCGTTCGAGAAAGGTGCCGATGCCGATGAAATGGAGCGACTCGTCCTGCAACATGGTGCCCAGCGTCACCCCGCGGGCGAGGTGGGAGCGGTATTTCACCCACTCGAAAAAGTTGCTCACCCCGACGTCCATGAATTCGTCGCGGCTGAAGTCGCGCATTTTGAGCCAGGTGCCGTTGATGGTCTCCCACAATTCCGCGGTCAGGGTACCGCGCACGGCATGGGCGTTTTCGCGCGCGGCTTTGAGGCAATTGCGAATGCTCGACGGGCTGCTCTCATCGAAGCTCATGAATTCCAGCGCGTTGTCGGAGCCGATCTCACGATAACGGTCATGGAATTCGCTCTCCAGGCCCATGATTCGCAGGGTGGCGGCCCAGGTTTGCTCTTGCTGGGTCGGCGACTGCGGCATCATCGACATGCGGTGATTGACGTCGAGCATGCGCGCGGTGTTCTCGGCACGCTCCATGTAGCGCGCCATCCAGTACAGATGGTCTGCGGTGCGGCTCAGCATTTTGTTCTCCTCTCCCTCATGCTTCCAGCACCCAGGTGTCTTTGGTGCCGCCCCCCTGGGAGGAATTCACCACCAGCGAGCCTTCGCGCAGCGCCACTCTGGTCAGCCCGCCCGCCACCAGTTGGACGTCCTCGCCCGAGAGTACAAAGGGGCGCAGGTCGATGTGGCGCGGCGCGACCCCGGCTTCGACAAAGGTCGGACAGGCCGACAGCGCCAGCGTGGGCTGGGCGATGTAGCGTTCGGGGTGGGCTTCGAGCACCTTGCGGAAGCGCTCGACCTGCTCTTTCGTCGCCGTCGGCCCGACCAGCATGCCGTAGCCGCCGGAGCCGTGGACTTCCTTCACCACCAGCTCGGGCAGATGGGCGAGCACGTAGGCCAGGTCATCGGCCTTGCGGCAGAGGTGGGTCGGCACGTTGTGCAGGATCGGTTCTTCGCCGAGATAGAAGCGGATCATCTCCGGCACATAGGGGTAGACCGACTTGTCATCGGCCACCCCGCTGCCCACGGCGTTGGTCACTGTCACCCGCCCGGCGCGATAGGCATCCAGCAGACCCGCCACCCCGAGGACGGAATCCGGGCGGAAGGCGGTGGGGTCGAGGAAATCGTCATCAACGCGGCGGTAGATCACGTCGACGCGCTGCGGGCCCTGGGTGGTGCGCATGTAAACCTGCTCGTCCTTGACGAACATGTCCTGGCCTTCGACCAGCTCCACCCCCATCTGCCGGGCGAGGAAAGCGTGCTCGAAATAGGCGCTGTTGAGCGCGCCGGGGGTCATCACCACCACGGTGGGATCGACCACCCCGGTCGGCGCGACGCTCTTTAACATGTTGTAGAGCATGTCGGGGTAGCGGTCGACCGGGGCCACCTTGTAGCGCGCAAACAGGCGCGGGAAGAGCCGCATCATCATCTTGCGGTTCTCCAGCATGTAGGACACGCCCGAGGGCACGCGCAGGTTGTCTTCGAGCACGTAATACTCGCCCTCGCCCGCACGCACGATGTCGACCCCGGCGATGTGGGCATAGATGTCACGGGCAACATCCACGCCCTGCATCACCTTGCGGTACTGGGCATTGTCGAGCACCTGCTCCGACGGGATTTTGCCCGCACGCAGGATGTCCTGCTCGTGATAGACATCGCGGATGAACAGGTTCAGCGCCCGCACGCGCTGGCACAGCCCGGCGGCGAGGGTTTGCCACTCTGCGGCGGGGATGATGCGCGGCACGATGTCGAACGGGATCAGACGCTCGACCCCGGCATCTTCGCCATAAACCGCGAACGTGATGCCGTGGCGATGAAACAGCTCGTCAGCCTCGGCGCGCTTTTGCGCCAGCTTCTCCTCCGGCATCCCGTTGAGCCATTCGGCATAAGAGGCGTAATGTGGCCGAACGCCCTGCTCCCCATCGACCATCTCGTTATAAAAACAGTTGGTGTTCACGGCACGGCTCCTGCCTTGCTCACGGGTTTTTGATAAACCTCATGAGCGAAAAGTATGCCACGGCCACCAACCCCCCAAAACCTTGCGTTATCTCTGCACTGCAGCCCGTGGCGCACTATTGTGGGGCATGAATTTTTCCCCTTGTTTCCATTATGGTGCATGCCATTGGAAAAACAAAACGGCGCCCAGCGGCGCCGTTTTGTCCTGCAGCGTTTTACACAAATGCGAACGGGATCAGAGCCGTTCGTAAATGGTGGTGATCCCTTGCCCGCCGCCAATACACATCGTTGCCAGACCGTAACGCTTGTTGGTGCGTTGCAGCTCGTGCAGGAGCTTGGTGACGATGACGCCAGCGGTGGCGCTGACCGGGTGGCCCAGGGCGATGGCGCCGCCGTTGGGGTTGGTCTTGACCGGATCGAGGCCGAGTTCACGAGCGACCGTCAGCGATTGCGCGGCGAAGGCTTCGTTGGATTCGATCACGTCGATCTGGTCGAGCGTCAGACCGGCGCGTTGCAGCGCCAGTTTGGTGGAAGGCACCGGGCCGTAGCCCATGATGTCATTGGGCACGCCGGAGATGGCGTAGGCGACGAGGCGGGCAATCGGCTTGTGACCGGCGGCAGCGGCCTTGGCCGCATCGGCCAGCACCAGGAAGGCGGCAGCGTCGTTGACGCCGGAGGCATTGCCCGCCGTCACCGTGCCGTCTTTCTTGAACGCGGGCTTCATCTTGGTCAGGCTCTCCAGCGTGGTGCCGGGGCGCACGTGTTCGTCGGTGTCGAACACCACTTCGCCCTTGCGCGTCTTGAGGATGACCGGCACGATCTGGCCCTTGAAGTAACCCGCTTCTATCGCCGCCGCGGCGCGCTTTTGCGATTCCAGCGCGAACAGATCCTGATCTTCACGGGTGATGCCGAACTTGACCGCCAGGTTTTCAGCCGTCAAACCCATGTGACCGACACCGAAGGGATCGGTGATCACCGACACCATGGCGTCAATCGCCGTGGTGTCGCCCATGCGTGCGCCGTTACGCAGCGCGGGCAGCAGGTAGGCGGCACGCGACATGACTTCCACCCCGCCAGCGACCGCGTAATCGGCGTCACCGAGCTTGATGGCCTGGTACGAGGAGATGATCGCCTGCATGGCAGAGCCACAGAGACGGTTGACGGCAAAGGCGATGGAGCTCATCGGCAGGCCGCCCTGGATGGAGGCAACGCGGGCAACGTAGGGGTAGCGCGAGTCCGTCGGCATGATATTGCCCACGGCGGCAAAAGAGATTTCCTCAGGGTTTACACCGGAACGGGCGATAGTTTCCTTGATGACGAGGCCACCCAGTTCGGCGGGTTCGAGCCCCGCCAGAGAACCACCAAAAGCGCCTACCGCAGAACGCGCAGCGCTCAGTACAACGATTTCACGATCAGCCATTTGTTACTCTCCTGAATATCACATTAACTGCCCACCCTGGCGGCGATCACCGTCAGGGTCAACACCAGCAGGTACACGACCAGCGCCCGCCACACGAGCCCGACGGTACCCTGCATATCATCGACGCAGGCTTCTGCCCCTACGCCCACTTCCGGACGCTCGCTGTCACGCGGCGTATGCGGCGGCGTGGTCGCTGCCGCGCCGTCCTGTTCTTGCGCCTCCGGGCGCACGGCTTCCCCGGTTTCCGGGGTCATACCGACTTCACCAAGCCGCACGCCAAGGGCGCCGGCGCCACTTGCGATCAAAACCCCAAGCCCGCGGTCTGCCCAGCGCACAGCCTGGGTGCGCCAGCAAAAGATCGCGTCTTCAAAATTACCCGCCACCGCGAAAATCAGCGCCGTCAGGCGCAAGGGTATCCAGTCGATGAGGCGAAAGGCCTGGCGGGCGCATTGGCCGAAACGGTCAAAGCCGTCATCGCCCCGCTTGCCCCATTCGTCATCGAAAAAGCGCGCCAGCCGGTACAGCACCGCGCCCGCAGGCCCCAGCACCACGAACCAGCACATCACCCCGAACACGTTGCGATGGGTGGCGTACAGCGCCTGCTCGATCGCCAGCCCGACCACCTCCGGCTCGCGCCGCTTGTCGTCATACGGCCCATCCTGCCACTCGGACAGCAGCAGCCGGGCGCGGTCGAGCTCGCCCATGCGCAAGGCGAGGTGGAGATCGCTGAAAAAATGACTTTCCTGGCGAAACCCGAGGGTCAGATAGACCACCACCAGCGTGAACACGAAGCCGAGAACCCCGCTCCATTCAGCGAGAAAATAGCCCAGCCCCCACGTCAGCGCCGTCGCCGGCAGCACGGCCAGCACCCAGGCCACCTGCCCTTGCCCCTCGCGGCCACCGTTGAAACGCTCCGCGAGCTGCGCGGCAAACCAGCGCAGCGGCTCGATCACAAGCTGGCGCACCGGCAAGGGGCGAAGCTGCTCGATCAGCAAGGAAAGAATCAGTGCAACAAGGTTCATGGGGAGATGCGACCAAAATGGAAAAACGGATAAGAGCTTAACAGGCGCAGGCGATATCGCAAAAACATCGCAAAAACGGATCAGTGCGCGGGCGGCACAAAGCCCTGGATCTGGTCAGCGCCATCCGAGAAAAAGTGTTTTTCCATCTGTTCGGTCAGATACTGGCGCGCCCGCGGGTCCATCAGGTTGAGCCGGTTTTCATTGATCAGCATGGTCTGGTGCCGCACCCACTGCGCCCAGGCATCCTTGGAGACATTGTCATAAATCCGCTTGCCCAGCGCACCCGGCACTGGCGGGCGTTCCAGCCCTTCGGCTTCGCGTCCCAATTTCACGCAATTCACCACGTGCGTCATCGCTTTGTCCTCTCGTTACCACAGGGTTGTGATGTTGTTTGTACCGTGCAAGCGCTCATTTTAGCCGTGCTCAGAGCGATTTGACGAACACCTTGGAACGGCGCTGGTAATTGAACAACTCGCGCTTCAACCGGGGCAAGGCTTCCGGCCCGATCTCGCTGAAACCGCGCTCGCGGAACCAGTGCGCGGTGCGGGTGGTGAGCACGAACAGACGCTCCAGCCCCTGCCGCCGCGCCCGGCGTTCAATGCGTTCGAGCAACTGCTCTCCCAACCCGGAGCGGCGGTATTCCGTGCTCACCGCGAGGCAGGCCAGCTCCGCGGCATTATCTTCGGTAAATGGATACAGCGCGGCGCAGCCGACCAGCATGCTGTCGTATTCGACCACCGAAAAACGGTCGATCTCGCGTTCCAGCAACTCCCGCCCGCGCCGCACCAGGGTGCCATCCGCCTCCAGCGGCGAAATCAGCGCCACCAGCGCGCCAACGTCATCGACCTGGGCCTCGCGCACACGAAAGAGCGGGTCACGCGACACCACGGTGCCCACCCCGGCAGGGGTGAAAAATTCCAGCAGCAAGGCGCCGTCCTTGTCCCGATCGAGCAGGTGGCAGCGCGCCACCCCACGGCGCACGGCACGGATGGCGCAGGGCAGATAGAGGTGCAAATCCTCGGTCAGCCCTTCCCCGGCCTGCAGGTGGTGTTCGGCCTCATCGGCCGTGACCGAGTCGATCAGGCGGCCCTCATCGTCGAGCAGCCCCGGCGCGTCGCAGAGGTAGATCAGCTTTTCGGCCTTGACCGCAATCGCCACCGCCTCGGCGACCTCTTCCACGCACAAGTTGAAAATTTCCCCGGTCAGCGACATCCCCAGCGGGGTGATCAGCACCACGTTCTGCTGGTCGAGATCAGCATTGATTTCTTCGGCGACGACCTTGCGCACGGTGCCGGTGTATTGGTAATCAACGCCATCCACCACCCCTACCGGGCGGGCGACGATGAAGTTGCCACCCGTAATCCGCATATAGCCCCCCGCCATCGGCGTATTGGGCAGCCCTTGCGAGAGCAGCGCCTCGACCTCGAAGCGCGTCACCGCCATCGCCATCTTCACGCATTCGAGCGTCGCCGGATCCGTCACCCGCAGGCCATTGTGAAAGCGCGCCTCCAGCCCCCGCCGCGCCACCTCGGCGTCGATCTGGGGCCGGGCGCCATGCACCAGCACCAGGCGGATGCCCAGGGCGGCCAACAGGTTGAAATCGTAAGTCAGACTTTGCGCCAGCTCGCCCGCCACCACCTCGCCGCCCAAACCGACGACGAAGGTCTTGCCGCGAAAGGCGTGGATATAGGGCGCCGCGCCGCGTACCCAGGCGACGAAATGGGCGGAAGACTTGAAATGATGCGTTTTATCCCCGGCGGGGGGCTCCGGAGCGGTGTACTCAGGGCGGGGTTCTGGGGTAGATTCGGCGCTCAACATGTCACCTGAGAGGGTTATGGTCGTCACTTCAAGGGATGGATTTTAGCGGATACCCGGCCCCTTGTTTCGTGACAGAACATCACAACACTGCCCGCGTTCACCCCATGCCCCACATGTCGCCCGCCCCTCCCCCCCTCTGCCCGCCCCTGAGCGTGCGCCCCGGCCTCGGCAGCCTGCATGCGCTTGCTGCGTGCAAGGAGACCTTGCGGTGAAAAAACTCATCATCGCCATTCTGGTCATATTGGCGGTTTTCGGCGGAAAGCGTCTGCCCGGACTCGTGAGTGAACATATACAGGCGAAAAATGTCGCGAACACCGCAGAATACAACCAGGCCATCAGCGCCATCCTTGAGGCCAACAAACTCGCCCTGACGCATTCAGATCATTTCATCAACGACAATTTTTCCCCCAGCGCCGCCGCCGACGACATCACCAAAATCCGCAACATGCTCTACCGCATCGACGCAGAACAGTTTCCCCGCCTGCCCAAACTCCACCAAATTGCCCTTCATAGTTTGCAGGTTTCTCACGAAATGATTCGTATCCGGCTGGATGCCCATATGGTCATCGGCAGGGTCAAACATCACAAGATCACGCCGGAACAGGCAAAGCTCGACGCAGCCGAACTGGCGCGGGAGACCGACGAAAAACTCGCGCGCGGCAAGGGTATCCTCAAAGAACTGTGCAATTATATCGAAGCCCCTGAACGCACCTTGATCGGCATCGACCAGATCCGCGAACAGAACCGGCAGGCATGCGCAAAAAATGAATAAAAAAATCATTGCCATCGCCCTCTATTTCCCGCTCGTGTTCGCCGGTGTGGCGTGGCTGTACAACTGGTCGGGACAGAGCACCGACCACCTCGTCGACACCCTCACCGAACTCAACCATGGCGAGCGTGCGTTACGCAAAGCGTTCGTCGATTCGATCAAGCTCTCCCGGCAAGCGACACTCAAAAGCAACACCGCCACGAACGATTTACGCAAAATCGGGCAACTTGCCACCTCTGCCAGTGCACAACGCCAGCAACTGGATAAAACGCTCGCCACGCTTGAACAGGAAACCCCACTGTCCTTTCCGCGCTTTCGGCTCATCGTCATTGATGGGCTCAAGGCCGCACAGGAATCGCTGGAACATACCCGGGATCTGCTGGACACAAGAGACAAACTCGCCCGCAATGCCATCCCGCCGGAATCCGCCCGCGACAGACTTGATGACATCGGCTGGAAAATCGAAGAAAGCCGACTGCAACAGATGAAATTACTCTGGGCAGCCTGCGATTACTTCAACGATCCCGAACACGACCTGCCCCTGCGACGCACTGAATTCCAGCGCGGATTATGCGCGCCGATAACGAACAGTCCCTGAAATCGTCAGGCTTGTTCGATGCCTAATATTTTGGCCTGACGTTGGGCATAGCGTTTGCCAGCATTGAGAATATTGCTTTTTCTGGCATCAATGATGGCTTTCTCATCATCGGACAGGCGGGATTTATCCAGATTGCCCAGCCGGGCGTAGTGTGACTTGAACGCTTGTCGGGCTTCGTCCAGCGGCAAACCTTTTTCGCGCCGTTTTGGCAGGCTATGGCCTTCATCAATCAGGCTGTATTTGCCTTTATCGGCGACCAGTACAAGGTGTCTTTCGATGGCTTCCAGCTCTGACAGCGCAGTCTTGAGGCTGGACACCATGCCCGCGCTGTTGGCGTAGCGGTCAAGATCGCCCTGGATGATGCCCTTCTCGGTCGCCACCACAAGCGCCAAATCTCCACCCTTGCCCACTTCCTGCACATATTGCAAAAGCTTGCTCCGCGACCTCTCCAGCCGCTTTGCGGTTTGTGCGGCAGCATGCTCCCTGACCAACCCTTCTTCCACCGCTAAAAGCCACTCCAATCTGGATTGCTTGCTTACGCCCATCAATATGCCTCAAGCCAGTTTTTCCCGTAAGCAGCTTCGGCGGTTTCGGTGCGCAAGCCCATCTTTTTAATGAAATCAGCACCTTGGCGTTTTTTCATGGACAGGAGGGTATGCGCCGGCAGCTCGGCATATCTCAGCCAGGCCCATGCGGTTTCTTCGTCACCCGCTTCATCAGCGGCCATCGACTCGGCAAGGTATATGCCGTTTTGCGTCAGTCCTTTCCGCTCGGCATCGGGCAGGTAGCTCTTTGGCATCTCGTTCATGTGTATCTCCCTGGGTCAATCGCTCTACATGATAGAACGAATCGTCTGGCGTTCAAGCGCCACCTGAGCGGCCATGTCAATGCGCCTCATCCCAATTCTGCCCCACCCCCACTTCAACCAGCAGCGGCACGGCAAGCTCGGCGACATCGGCCATCAGTCGGGGCAGCGTGGCGCGGACAAGCCCGATTTCGTCCTCGGGGACTTCGAGCACCAGCTCATCGTGCACCTGTAACAGCAGGCGCGATTTGAGCCCGCGATCACGCAGCCAGCGCGACACCGCGATCATCGCTTTTTTGATCAGGTCGGCAGCGGTGCCCTGCATGGGCGCGTTGATCGCGGCGCGTTCGGCGGCCTGACGCAGCATGGGTTTGCTCGCCCGGATGTCGGGCAGATAGAGGCGGCGGCCAAAGACGGTTTCGACGTAACCCTGCTCGCGCGCGGTGACGCGGATTTTCTCCATATAAGTGGCCACGCCGGGGTAACGGACGAAATAACGCTCGATCCAGCTCTGCGCCGCGTGGCGGTCGATATCGAGGTTTTTCGCCAGGCCGAACGCGCTCATGCCGTAGATCAGGCCAAAATTGATTACCTTGGCGTAACGGCGCTGCTCGGCGCTGACCGCAGCGGGTTCAAGGCCGAAAACTTCGGCGGCGGTGGCGCGGTGTACGTCCTCGCCACGGGCGAAGGCGTCGAGCAGACGGGCATCGCCCGAGAGGTGGGCCATGATGCGCAGTTCGATCTGCGAATAGTCAGCCGAAACGATGCTGTAGCCGGGCGGGGCGATGAACGCGGCGCGGATGCGGCGGCCTTCGGCGGTGCGCACGGGGATGTTCTGCAAATTGGGCTCGGAGCTGGCGAGCCGCCCCGTGACCGCCGTGGCTTGCGAGAAACTGGTGTGCACCCGTCCCGTGGCCGGATTGACCATTTTCGGCAGCTTGTCGGTGTAGGTGCCCTTGAGCTTGGTGAGGCTGCGATGTTCGAGCAGCAACCTGGGCAAGGGGTAATCTTCGGCAAGCCGGGTGAGCACGTCTTCGTCCGTCGAAGGCTGGCCGGTCGCGGTTTTGCGCACCACCGGCAGGCCGAGGCGACGGAACAGAATCTCGCCAAGCTGTTTGGGCGAGCCGAGATTGAACGGCTCCCCCGCCAGGGCAAAGGCTTCGCGTTCGAGTTCGACCTGACGCCGACCAATTTCATCGCTCTGCTGCGCGAGCAGATTCGCGTCAATCAAGACCCCGGTACGCTCCATTTCCAGCAACACGTCCAGGGTCGGCAGTTCGATTGCGCCATAGAGCGCGGCCAGCGCGGGGATGGCTTCGAGTTGGGGCCACAAGGTGCCATGCAGGCGCAGGGTGATGTCAGCATCCTCGGCGGCGTATTCGGTCGCGCGCTCAAGGGCCACTTCGTCGAAACCGATCTGTTTGGCGCCTTTGCCGCACACCTCGGTAAACGGAATCGTCTTCAGCTTGAGGTGGCGACGGGCGAGCGCATCCATGTCATGGGCGCAGTCGCTCTCCAGCACGTAGGACTGGAGCAGGGTGTCGTGGACGATGCCGCGCAGGGTAATGCCGTGATTGGCGAAGATGTGGGCGTCGAACTTGAGGTTCTGGCCGAGCTTGGCGTGGGCCTCCGACTCCAGCCAGGGCTTGAGCCGGGCCAGGGTCTCATCGCGTGGCAGTTGCACCGGGACGTCGGGGCCGCAGTGGGCGAGCGGCAGATAAATGCCTTCTCCCGCCGTGGTGGAAAACGAGATGCCGACGATTTTTGCCGTGAGTGGGTCAAGCCCGGTGGTCTCGGTGTCGAGCGCGGTCAGGGGCGCGGCGTCGAGGCGGGCGAGCAGGGCATCGAGCGCCGCCGGGTCGACGACCGCGTAATAGGCGGAACGATCCGGCGCGGTCAGCTCGAAGCCATCGCCGTCACTGCCCGTGTGGCGTAGCAGGCCGTCGGCGCGGGCCTGGGATTCGCTCACCGGCCCCTGTGCGGCGATGCTGTCTGCTGTGCCATCTTTGAGCCAACTGCGGAATTCGAGCCGTTCGTAGAGCGCGGTGAGCGCGGCGACATCGGGCGGACGCGGGGCGAGATCGTCGAGGGTGGCGGGCAGGGCGACATCGGTCGCCACCGTCACCAGGCGACGGCCAAGGGGGAGAAAATCGAGGTGCTGGCGCAGGTTCTCGCCCACCTTGCCGCCGATGGCGTCGGCATGGGCGACCAGATTGTCGAGATCGCCAAATTCAGTCAGCCACTTCACCGCGGTCTTGGGGCCGCATTTCTCCACGCCAGGGACGTTGTCGACAGTATCGCCGACGAGCGCGAGGTAATCGACGATGCGCGCAGGCGGCACGCCGAACTTGGCCACCACCCCGGCCTCGTCGAGCACTTCATCGCTCATGGTGTTGACCCAGCGCACGCCGGGGCGCACGAGCTGGGTGAGATCCTTGTCCCCGGTCGAAATCACCACCTCCCAGCCGCGCCCGACCGCCTGGTGGGCCAGGGTGCCGATCACATCGTCGGCTTCCACGCCGTCGATCACCAGCAGGGACCAGCCTTCGGCCCTGACCGCTTCGTGCAGGGGCGCCACCTGCGCGCGCAGGTCGTCCGGCATTGGCGGGCGGTTGGCTTTGTAGGCCGGATACCAGTCGTCACGAAAGGTCGGCCCCCTGGCGTCGAATACGCAGGCGCGATAATCTGCCTTGTAGTCCCCGGCCAGCCGACGTAGCATCGACAGCACACCACGAACCGCGCCGGTGGGCTCGCCATGTGAATTCCGCAGGTCAGGCAGGGCATGAAAGGCGCGATACAGGTAACTCGAACCATCAACGAGCAGCAGAGTGGGCATAAAAGGGCAATCAAATGGAAAATGAATTTACGCGGGCGGAGAAGCTGCCGCAGCGTCCCGCCGACGACACCCCGGTCATTGCCCGTGAGGCGTGGCGAATCTTCGGGATTATGTCAGAGTTCGTCGATGCAACCGAACGTCTCAACGCCATCCACCCCGCGGTGTCGATTTTCGGCAGCGCCCGCGTCGAGCCCGACCACCCCTATTACGCCCTCGCCGAGCGCATCGCCCGGCTGTTGTCGGACGCCGGTTTTGCGGTGATTTCGGGCGGCGGGCCGGGCATCATGGAAGCGGCCAACAAGGGCGCGTTCCACGGCAGAAGCCCGTCGGTGGGACTCAACATCCAGTTGCCGCTGGAGCAGAAATCCAATCCGTACCAGGACATCTCGCAGACCTTCCACCACTTTTTTGCGCGCAAATACATGTTCGTCAAATGCGCGAGCGCCTATGTGGTGATGCCGGGCGGCTTCGGCACCCTCGACGAGTTGCTCGAAGCGATGACGCTGGTGCAGACGCGCAAAACCCGCAAGATTCCGGTTATCCTCGTGCACGAGCCGTTCTGGCGCGGTCTGGTCGACTGGTTCCGTGACCGTCTGGTCGACGAAAAGATGATCTCGCCCGACGACATCAACCTGATTCAGGTCATCAATGAGCCGGAAGCGGTCGCCGATGCCATCTTCAAACACTACGAAACCCGTGGTTTCGACCCCCTGCCCACCGAACACGAGATTATGCTCAACCTCTGATGAGGATAGAATCTCACGCCCCGCCCCCGGAGAACCCGCATGTTCCGCCCCACCCTCGCCCCTCTCACCCTGTTCGCCAGCCTGTTTGCCCTGTCGCTGCCGGTGCTGGCCCAGAATGAACCTGCCGGGCTTCAACCCCTGCCCGAAATTCCGCCGCCACCGGGGATCGAAGAATTTGAAGAGCCGCAAGTCACCATCGTCCAGCGTGACTCGGACACCGTCACCGAATACCGCGTGCGCGGCAAGCTCTACATGGTCAAAGTCACCCCGCTCCACGGCGTGCCCTACTACCTGATCGACCGCGAAGGCAAAGGCGAGATGGTGCGCGATGACAGCGCCCCCACGCTGTCAGTGCCGATGTGGGTGATCAAGCAGTGGTGAGTGTGCGCGCATGTCTGTCTTTACCGCAGTGGATGATGCGGCGCTTGCGCGCTGGCTGGAAACCTACGCCGTCGGCCATCTGCTCGATTGCCACGGCATTGCCACGGGAGTGCAGAACAGCAACTTCTTCGTCACCACCACCCTGGGGCGTTACGTTCTCACCCTGTTTGAAGACATTCCCCGCGTTGAGCTGCCCTATTACCTGTACCTGATGGCCCACCTCGCCCGTCACGGCCTGCCGGTGCCGGCGCCGATCGCCAACCGTGACGGCGAATACCTGTCTACGCTGGCGGGCAAACCGGCGGTGCTGGTCTCGAGGCTGTCCGGCGCTTCCCTCACCACCCCGACGCCCGCCCACTGCGCCCGGGTCGGGGCCATGCTCGCCGGACTCCACCTCGCGGGGGAATCCTACGGTCGCCGCCAGCCCCACCCCCGCGGCGCGCACTGGCGTGAAACCAGCGCCGCACGGGTGCGGCCCTACCTGCCTGCGGAAGATGCAGCCCTGCTCGACGCCGAGCTGGCTTATCAGGCGCGCGTCGACCTCGCCCGACTCCCCGCCGGGGCCATCCATGCCGATCTGTTCCGCGACAACGTGCTGTGGGCGGATGATCTCATCGGCGGCGTGATCGACTTCTACTTTGCCGGTCACGATGCGCTGCTCTTCGATGTCGCCGTCACCGTCAACGACTGGTGCGGCGCCCCGACGGGCGAGCTCGACCCCGAACGCACCACCGCCCTGCTCGACGCCTATGCGGCAGAGCGCGCCTTTTCCCCCGCCGAGACCGAAGCCTGGCCCGCCATGTTGCGGGCGGCGGCGCTGCGCTTCTGGCTGTCGCGGGCGCTCGACTTCCATCTGCCGCGCCGGGGCGAGCTGGTGCTGGTGAAAAACCCGCACGAATTCCGCGACATCCTCCGCCAACGCATCCATCATCCTGCGCCCCCTATCCGGCGGCGCTAACCGGGATCAATTCATGCAAGCCCAACGTCTTTTGGCCATTCACGGCTGGTACTGGCTGCGCGATGGCTTCATGCTATGGCGCAAAAATGCCGCGTTCCTGAGCTTTCTCATTTTTGCCTATCTGCTGGTTCTGCTGGTAGCCACCGCCCTGCCCACCATCGGCCAGGTCGTCTGTCAGCTCATGTTGCCGGCCCTGTCGGTAGGCGTACTCGATGGCTGCCGCCTCACTGACGAAAAGAACAAGCCCGTCATCGAAGAGATCCCGCCCGCGCTGTTCCGCTATTTCCGTCGCGGCCCCAGGCTCATCGCGCTGATGCTGGTGGGCGTCATCAATCTGGTCGCCGGCATGCTCATCCTGCAGGGCAGCACCCTGATCGACGGCGGGCTGTTCCGCGGCGTCCTCTCCAACACCATCGAATTCACCCCGACCATTGCCGAAACGCCCTCCTTTCAACTGGCCGTGCTGGTGTCCTTCGCCCTGTTGTGCGTGGTGCAGATGGCCTACTGGTTCGCCCCGGCGCTGGCGGGCTGGTGGAACATCTCCGCCCCCAAGGCGATGTTCTTCAGCCTGCTCAGCGTTGTGCGCAACTGGCGCGCCTTCCTGATGTACTCCCTCGCCCTCACCGTGTTCGGCATGATCGTGCCCGCCCTGGTCATCGGCATCGTCCAGGTCATTGTCACCGGGCTGGCTTCACTCCTGCTGCTGCTCTACCTGATGATCGCCATCCCGGTATTGATCGCCAGCCTCTACTTTTCCATCCGCAGCATTTTCGGCTTGCCGGATCAGCCACCAACGCCATGACCCGTATCATCTTGTCCGGGCAATCAATATGAACGCATCCCTTTTGTGCAAACATTCGTACGTTTCAGACAGGGACACACGGCGGCGGACTGTTCTTGGCCCGGACGGGGCGATCGGTTATCATCGCGCTTTCCCGCAGTATTCTTCTCATGACCAAGTACGTTTTCGTTACCGGCGGTGTCGTCTCTTCATTGGGCAAGGGCATCACTGCGGCTTCGCTGGGAGCCATTCTTGAGTCGCGCGCGATCCGCGTAACCCACCTCAAACTCGACCCTTACATCAACGTCGATCCGGGCACGATGAGTCCGTTTCAGCACGGCGAGGTCTTCGTCACCGAAGATGGCGCCGAGACTGATCTCGACCTGGGGCACTACGAGCGCTTTACCAGCGCCCGCATGTCGAAGCGCAATAATTTCACCACGGGTCAGGTGTATGATAATGTGCTGAAAAAAGAGCGCCGGGGCGAATATCTGGGCAAGACCGTGCAGGTCATCCCCCATATCACCGACGAGATCAAGTCCAAGATCAAGAGCGGGGCCAAAGGGGCGGATGTGGCGATCATCGAGGTGGGCGGCACCGTGGGCGATATCGAGTCCCTGCCGTTTCTCGAAGCGATTCGCCAGATGGGGATCGAAGAAGGGCGCACCAACACCTGCTACATTCACCTCACGCTCCTGCCTTATATCCCGACCGCAGGAGAGCTGAAAACCAAGCCGACCCAGCACTCGGTGAAAGAGTTGCGCGAGATCGGCATTCAGCCCGATATCCTGCTGTGCCGCGCTGACCGCCCGGTGCCGTCGGAAGAGCGGCGCAAGATCGCGCTGTTCTGTAACGTGATGCCGGAGGCGGTGATCGAGTGTCTGGATGCGGATTCGATCTACAAGATTCCCGGCATGCTCCACGAGCAGATGTTGGACGAGATCGTCTGCCACAAGCTCAATATCCTCGCCCGCGCTGCAGATTTGTCGGTGTGGGAAAAGCTCACCGCGGCGCTCGATCATCCTCGGGTTGAGATTGATATCGCGTTCGTCGGCAAGTACGTCGATCTTACCGAATCCTACAAGTCGCTGATCGAGTCGTTCAGCCACGCCGGTATGCACACGGTGACGAAGGTGAATATCCATTATCTCGATTCCGAGGATATCGAGAAAAATGGCTGCGATGCGCTGGCGCGGATGGATGCGATTCTGGTGCCGGGGGGCTTCGGCAAGCGCGGCACCGAGGGCAAGATCAAGGCGATCAATTATGCGCGCACGCACAAGGTGCCCTATCTCGGCATCTGCCTGGGCATGCAGTTGGCGGTGATCGAATTCGCCCGTAACGAGGCGGGTATGACGGATGCGAACAGCACCGAACTCGACCCCAAGACCACCCATCCGGTAGTGGCCTTGATTACCGAATGGCTGGATCGGGAAGGCAAGATCGAGCAGCGCGATTCCAATTCCGATCTCGGCGGCACGATGCGGCTGGGGGCGCAGCGCTGTCCGGTCAAGCCGGGCACGCTGGCCGCGAGCATTTACGGAGTCGAAGTCAATGAGCGCCATCGCCATCGCTACGAGGTCAACAACGGGTTTGTGCCCCGACTGGAAGAAGCCGGTCTGGTGATCTCGGCCCGCACGCCCAACGAAGCGTTACCCGAGATGATGGAGTTGCCGCAGGACAGGCATCCGTGGTTCGTGGGCGTGCAGTTCCACCCCGAATTCACCTCCAACCCGCGCACCGGCCATCCCTTGTTCATTGCTTACGTAAAGGCGGCGCTGGCGCATCGCGCGGCGACGAAGGAGCAGTAGAAAGTGGCGATGAAGCTCTGCGGCTTTTCCGTCGGGCTTGACCAGCCCCTGTTCCTCATCGCCGGCCCCTGCACCGCCGAATCGCTGGAACTCTGCGTCGAGGTAGCGGGACATCTCAAGGAAGTCACCGCCCGCCTCGGTATCCCCTACATTTTCAAGGCCTCTTACGACAAGGCCAATCGCAGTTCCGGCAAGTCGGTGCGGGGGCCCGGCATCGACGCGGGCCTGAAGCTGCTGGACGAAGTGCGGCGTCAGGTCGGCGTGCCGATTCTGACCGACGTACATTCCGAAGCCGACATCCCCGCCGTTGCCGCCGTGGTCGATGTGCTGCAAACGCCCGCCTTTCTCTGCCGCCAGACCGATTTCATCCACGCCGTCGCCGCAGCGGGCAAGCCGGTGAATATCAAAAAAGGTCAGTTCCTCGCCCCCGGCGACATGAAAAACGTGGTGAAGAAGGCGCAGGAAGTCAATGGCGGCGCGGATAATCTCATGGTGTGCGAGCGCGGCGCCTCGTTTGGCTACAACAACCTGGTTTCCGACATGCGCGCGCTCGCCATCCTGCGCGAAACCGGCTGCCCGGTGGTGTTCGACGCCACCCACTCCGTGCAGTTGCCGGGCGGGCAGGGCGACACCTCCGGCGGGCAGCGCGAATTCGTGCCGGTGTTGGCGCGCGCCGCCGTTGCGGTGGGCATCGCCGGCATTTTCATGGAAACTCACCCCGACCCGGAAAAAGCCTGGTCGGACGGCCCCAATAGCTGGCCGCTGGCGCGTATGGAGGCGCTGCTGGGCACCCTGAAAGCGCTCGATACGCTGATAAAATCCGCACTATTGCTGGAACAGGCAGGCTGAAAGTCGCGCACCCGGAATCTATAAACTCTCGACAGGAACCAACATGAGTGCAATTGTTGATGTGATCGCCCGCGAAATTCTCGATTCGCGCGGCAACCCCACCGTTGAAGCCGATGTCTTGCTCGAATCCGGCACCATGGGCCGCGCCGCCGTGCCGTCGGGCGCGTCGACCGGTTCGCGTGAAGCCATCGAGCTGCGCGATGGTGACAAGGCCCGCTTTCTCGGCAAGGGGGTGCTGAAAGCGGTCGAAAACGTCAATACCGAGATTGCGGAAGCCATCATCGGGCTGGATGCCGAAGATCAGGCGTTTATCGACCACACCATGATCGAACTCGACGGCACCGAAAACAAGTCGCGTCTGGGCGCCAACGCCACGCTCGCGGTGTCGATGGCGATCGCCAAAGCGGCAGCAGACGAAGCCGGGCTGCCGCTGTATCGCTATTTCGGCGGTTCAAGCCCGATGGCGATGCCGGTGCCGATGATGAACGTCATCAACGGCGGCGAACATGCCAACAACAGCCTCGATATTCAGGAATGCATGATTGTGCCGGTAGGGGCGAAAAGCTTCCGCGAGGCCCTGCGCACCGGGGCGGAAATTTTCCATCACCTCAAGAAGATCATCGACAAGAAGGGCTATCCGACCACGGTCGGCGACGAAGGCGGCTTCGCGCCCAATGTCGCGGGCACTGCCGAGGCGCTCAACCTGATCCTCGAAGGCATCTCTGCCGCCGGTTATGTGCCGGGCAAGGATGTGCTGCTCGCGCTCGACTGCGCCTCTTCCGAGTTCTACAAGGATGGCCAGTATGTGCTGAAAGGCGAAAAGCTTACCCTCGACGCCTCCGGTTTCATTGATTACCTCTCCGCGCTGGTCGACAAATTTCCCATCATCTCGATTGAGGACGGTATGGCGGAAGGGGATTGGGCGGGGTGGAAAAAACTCACCGAACGCCTGGGCAAGAAGGTGCAACTGGTCGGTGATGATCTGTTCGTGACCAACACCAAAATCCTCGAACAGGGCATCTCGAAGGGCGTCGCCAATTCGATTCTGGTCAAGATCAACCAGATCGGCACCCTCACCGAGACCTTCGCTGCAGTCGAAATGGCGAAGGTCGCCGGTTACACCGCCGTGATCTCACACCGCTCGGGCGAGACCGAAGACAGCACGATCGCCGACATTGCCGTTGGTTTGCGTGCGTTACAGATCAAGACCGGCTCGCTGTCGCGCTCCGACCGCATCGCCAAGTACAACCAGTTGCTGCGTATCGAAGAAGATATCGGCAGCACGGCGCGCTATCCCGGCAAGAGCGCGTTTTATAACCTGCGCTGATCCCGCCCCCTGCATGCGCTGGCCCATCCTCTTTCTCTCCGCATTGGTGCTGTTTCTGCAATACCCGCTCTGGATCAAGGGTGGGTGGTTGCAGGCTTGGGCGCTCGATCAGAAACTCATGGTTCTGCGCGAGCAAAACCACCAACTCGAACAGCGCAACGCCAGGCTCGAAGCCGAGGTGCAGGATCTCAAGTCAGGTACCGAGGCGATCGAGGAGCGGGCGCGCTACGAGCTGGGGCTGGTGCGGGCCGGGGAGATTTTCGTGCAGGTGCCGCAACGCTGAGGGCAGCCACCACGGCTGACTGTCGCCGGATTTTCCTTGGGCGAGCATTTCCTTGAGCCTCATTCCTGCGCCGCCAGCGTGCGCAAACCGTCGATGCGGCTGGCGAAATAGCCGGAATCGAGACTTTCGATTCGTACCGCGCCACGGCTTGAGGGGGCGTGGATGAAGCGCCCCTCGCCGAGATAGATGCCCATGTGCGAGTGGCTGCGCCTGGCGGTATTGAAAAACACCAGATCGCCGGGGGCGAGCGCGTTGCGTCCAATCGGGCGGGTGCGCCGGGCGATGGCGGCGGCATTGTGCGGCAGCTTCAGGCCGCTGGTCCGTTCCACCACGTAGCTCACCATGCCGCTGCAATCCAGCCCCGCTTCCGGGTTGCGGCCACCGAAACGGTAGCCGGTATCAAGCAGGCCGATGGCGTAGAGCACGATCTCCTGCCGCAGCCCGGCGTGGGGAATGACGAGCCACTTGTCAGCCGCGACGGTGGGGGACGAGGATGGCCCGCCCGGCGCAGGGTGTCGCGTACTGACGCAGGCCGTCATCGCCAGGGCGAGCAGCGCTGGCAGGCCGCGGCGCAGCAGCTCAAGCCCCGGATGCGGGCGGGAAGATTTCAACGAATCCGGCCTGATAGCGGCTGGCGTTGTCGACATAGTGGTGGGCGTTGGCGTGCAGTTTTGCGACTTCATCATCGCTCAGTTCCCGAATGACCCGTCCGGGGGAGCCCACGACCAGCGAGCGGTCAGGGATGACCTTGCCTTCTGGAATCAGTGCATTGGCGCCGATCAGACAGTTTTTGCCGACGATGGCGTTGTTCAGCACCACCGCATTGATGCCGATCAGGGTGCCGTCGCCGATGGTACAGCCGTGGAGCATGACCATGTGGCCAACCGTGACCCACGAGCCGATGTCCAGCGGCACCCCTTTGTCGTTGTGCAGGATGGAGCCGTCCTGGATGTTGGTATCGTCGCCAATCGTGATCGGGTCGTTGTCACCGCGGATAACCACGTTGTACCAGATGTTTACGCGACGGCCGATGCTCACATCGCCGATGATCGTGGCGTTGTGGGCAATCCAGCAGCCTTCGCCGATCCGGGGGCTGTATTCGTCAAGCGCATAAATACCCATAGCGTTTTTCCCTCCCATGTTTGGGGCCGCAGATCATAGCAAGCGGGGGCGGTGCTGTGACAGGAATGTTGTCGCACTTCCCCTGTTTTTTTGTCGTGCAGGGCAGACAGGATAGACAAATTTTACGTGGAAATGTGTCGGGCGCTTGACATCGGCCCGGAGTTATCTAAAATGCCGCTTCTCGCAGCAACAAGCGCCCGTAGCTCATCTGGATAGAGTACTTGGCTACGAACCAAGGGGTAGGAGGTTCGAATCCTTCCGGGCGCGCCAAAAAATCAAGGGGTTGGACGGTTTCCGTCTGGCCCCTTTTGCTTTAGTACGCCGGGCAGGGTCGCCAAGGCGGGATCGCAGAACACGCCGTTGGTTAAATAAACGACGGCGGTTTCTACGATCCGTGTCAAAGCCTGCTCTCAGCGCTGCGCGTGCTCACTCACCAGCCGGGCCTGCACATCCCCTGTTACCGGCTCATATCCGCCGATCGTCACCACAAACTTGCTCTCCCCCGCGCATAGTGCTTTCAGCCGCGCCTCAAACCCGTCCATATCCGCCATCGGCACTGCGGCGGTGATGACAGTCCAGCCGTTGGCGGGGCTGTCGGTGGCGGTTACGTGGCCACGGCGGATGGCGAGCTCGGCGCTGACGTTGCCGAAATATTCGTCCGCGATCTTGACCTGCACCTCCACAATCGGCTCAAGGATTTGCGGGCGGGCGGCGAGGACGGCGTCGATCAGGGCGTGACGACCGGCGGTGACGAAAGACACTTCGTTGGAATCGACCGGGTGGTGCTTGCCGTCGGTGACGATCACGCGCAAATCGTGAATCGGATAACCGGCCAGCGCCCCTTCGGCGATGGCCTGGCGCACGCCTTTTTCCACTGCGGGCATGAACTGCACCGGAATCGCGCCGCCTTTCACCTCGTCGGCAAGTTCAAGGCCCGCCCCACGGGGCAGCGCCTCGACGCGCAGGGCGACTTCGCCAAACTGGCCCGCGCCGCCGCTCTGTTTCTTGTGCCGATAGCGCGCTTCGGCGGTGGCGGTGATGGTCTCGCGGTAGGGGATGGCGGGGGGCTCGGTGTCGAGCTCGACATTCCAGCGCGATGACAACTCGTCGAGGACGATTTTCAGGTGTTGCGCGCCCAGACCACGCACCACGGTGCGGCGGCTGCGGGGATCATAGCCGACTTCCAGACACGGGTCTTCGTCGGTCAGGCGGGCGAGCGCATCGCCCAGACGCTGCTCGTCGGACGCCTTGCGGGTAATGAGGGCGAGGCCAAACACCGGCTGCGGATAGGCGATCGGGCGCAGGTGGAAAAAATCCTCGTCGTGGGAGTCGTGCAGCACCGCGTCATGATGCAGCTCATCTATGCGCGACACCGCACACAAATCCCCCGGCACCGCAAGGCGGGTCTCGGTCGTGGCCTGCCCTTGCAGGCGCAGCAGATGCACGACCTTGAACGGCTTGCGCCCGTCGCCGACAAATAGTGAGCTACCCGCCGCGACCGTGCCCTGATGGACGCGGAACAGCGCGATCTTGCCCCGGTAGGGGTCGTTGCTGATCTGGAACACATGAGCGAGCGCATGCGCCTGCGGGTCGGGGTTGATGTCGATCAGCTCTGCGGTCGCGCCTTCCCCTTTCAGGAATTGCGGCGGATTGCCTTCGGTCGGGTCAGGCGCGAGCTTGCCCAGTACATCGAGCAATTCCTTCACCCCCGCCCCGGTTTTCGCCGACACGAAACACACCGGGATCAGGTGCCCGTTGCGCAGCGCCGCTTCAAAGGGCGCGTGCAGTTGCTCCGGCTCCAGCGCCTCGCCCTGTTCGAGATAGCGCGCCATCAAGTCTTCGTCGAGTTCGATCACCTGGTCGATAATCGCCTCATGGGCGGCAGACACGTTGGAAAACGCAGTCGCGGCGTTTGTGTCGGGCGCAAAGAAACAATCGACCACCGCTTTGCCATCGGCGCTCGGCAGGTTGAGCGGCAGGCATTCGCGGCCAAAACTGGCGTTCAGCGCCGCTATCACTGCCGCAGCGTCGGCTCCGTCGGCGTCGATTTTATTGACGATGAGCAGCCGACACTTGCCTTCCGCCGCCGCCATCAGCCGCCGCGTACCGCTCTCGACCCCGGCCACGGCATTGATCACGATCGCCGCGGTTTCAACCGCCGCCAGCGTCGCCAGCGCCCGTCCCACCAGATCGGGCAAGCCCGGTGTATCGAGCAGGTTGATCCAGTGCTCGTTCCATTCCAGATGCGAGAGCGAGGCCGCAAGCGAATGCCCCTCGCCCGCTGCCCCCGCGTCCTTCACCCCTGCGGCTTCAAGCAGCGCATGAATCAGTGTCGTTTTGCCGCTTCCGGTGTTGCCGAGCAGGCTGAGATTGCGAATGTCGTGCACGGAGCTTGGCGTCATGGCGTTCTTCCTTGATCTTGTTGGCGTCATTCGAGAGTTTCAGCCATGGACAGGGGGTTTGGCAATCCCGATTTGCATCGCCCGCCGCCAGACCATGGATGACGGTGGTAGCGGCGGTAGCGGCAAAATCACCTTGTGCCAGACTTCATGACATCGCAGGAGGAAGAACAAACAACCACTTTTTGACAAAGTGCAGAACCGTGACGAACCGCCCAAGGACGAAGAGCGCAATGATGCCACTCATGATCGTTGCAGCCTTGATAGCCACAAGAATTTCATGGCCAGTTCGGCCATCAAGCCATGTTTTTGAATGTTCATTTGTTGCCACCTCCTTTAAAGTTTACAATGAGGGAATAAAAAATATTCCCTTCCATTTTTAAGCGTTCCAAAAGTTCCTTGGGTTTTTGCCATCCCAATGGTTCACTTACAGCTTTGCAATTTGCTTTTACCATCCAGGGTTTTAATAACCTTGAGTCAAACTTAAGCTCCCCGAACGGAAAGTCCGTGTGAAAGTCAACATAAACAACCATTGGCACATCGGCTTTCATATCAACGATATAAGTTCGTTCTTCGACAACTGTAAACCAATGCTGAATTAAATCAGTATCCAATGCAAAGCGTTCATTCATACGACGGCGATCTATTAATTTTCCGTTTTTATTTATACTCTCATGTTCATATCTATCTATTGGCGTCAACGTTTCCCATACCCCTGGATTTTCTGCTCGCCATTCTTCGGGCGTCTTGTACTGGGTTAAGCCAGCTTCGTTCTCGCATTTGTTTTTGTAACTGATTTCCATTGGCAGCCAGTCCCAGAACAGCAACCCCATCGCCGCCAGAAAAACTGCCATCCCATACCGCCCGCCGCGTCTTCCGTAACGACGAGCCAAGCGCGCAGCCGCCCAGGAAACAAAGACCAGTAGGCAAAAACTGGCGAGCAGAAACAAAATGAACAACATTCCAGCCATATCCAGTCTCCTGAAAGTTAGTTAACACGCTTGAACTGATACTGTTTATCCAATTCCCCATATCTTGGAGAGGAACAAGATGAGAAATCAAAAGTCAGAGGAGTATTGTACTCAGGAATCCCAATCGACCCCATCAACAATCCACCTTCTGCCATCAACTGTGCCCCCTCCCTGCAAAGCGCCCTGAACTGAAACCCGCCGACGATCTCATCCGCTACCGGGAGCGTAAAAGCCAGCACCCAAAACACTACACTTGCCACGAGTCGCTTTGGCAAGCTGTTCAGCTTATCATCATAGCGGCCAAACAACCACTTTTTGACAAAGTGCAGAACCGTGACAAACAGTCCAAGGACGAAGAGCGCAATGATGCCACTCATGATCGTTGCAGCCTTGATAGCCACAAGGATTTCATGGCCAGTTCGGCCATCAGTCCAAAATCACGCACATTGTTCATTTACCTACTCCTCTTTTGAAGTTTTCCATGAGATCGTAGAAACGACTACTTTCCATACCAAGTCGTTCACGGAGTTCTTGTGGTTTCTGCCAGCCCCAGTAAATATTGTTTGCAGCATAGCAATTCCCTTTCGCCATCCAGAACCGGAAATTCCTGGCAAGAACAAAACATAGCTCCCCGAATGAGTTAAAACTTAAGCCACCAGATGGATGTGCCCTGAAGTCAACATGGACTGCCATAGTAGTGTTGGTCTGCATGTCGACAATCTGGGTTCGGATTTCATCGACCGTGAACCAATGGTGTATAGCAGTAACATCTTTTGCGAATCGCTCATTCAGACGAGAGCGTAATACTGAACCACCTTGGCTCCTTATGACCTCTTCGTTGAAACGAGGCATAGGCGTCAACGTCTCCCACACCCCAGGATTTTCTGCTTGCCATTCTTCGGGTGTCTTGTACTGGGTTAAGCCAGCCTCGTTCTCGCATTTGTTTTTGTAACTGATTTCCATCGGCAGCCAGTCCCAGAACAGCAACCCCATCACCGCCAGAAAAACAGCTATCCCATACCGCCCGCCGCGTCTTCCGTAACGACGAGCCAAGCGCGCAGCCGCCCAGGAAACAAAGACCAGTAGGCAAAAACTGGCGAGCAGAAACAAAATGAACAACATTCCAGCCATGCAAAGACTCCTGATTGGCGAATTTGAAAATGAAGCACACAACCTGCCTCACTGCTTACGTGCCGAACTTACATCTGTGCCCCATCCCTACAACGCGCCCTGAACTTCAACGAAGACCACTGGTATGCTACCCGATAATGAATACAAGCAGGAAGCCGTCCGGCTGGTGAAGCCGGGGCAGTGCCTGCGGCGGCAGACACCATTGGCGCTTGCCTGCGTCACCCCTTAAACTGGCAGGCTTTATCCGTATTCACACAAGGCTCGCCAGAGCGTCCGCCCATGAACACCACAACTACCCCAACGACGATTCACCGTACCGATTACGCGCCACTGGCGTGGACGGTTGACACGATCGACCTGCATTTCAGCCTCGACCCCACCGCGACCCAGGTCACCAGCCGGATGGAGTGTGTGCGTAATCCGGCCACTGCGGCCGGGCCGTTGCGCTTGTGGGGGGAGGCGCTGGAGCTGCTGGCGCTGACCGTGGACGGCGAGGCGGCGGCGCTGCGAGCGGTCGATGGCGCGTTTGAAGTGGATTTGAGCGGCGAGCGGGCGACGGTCGAGATCGTCACCCGGATCAATCCGCAGGCCAATACCACCCTCTCCGGGCTGTACCGGTCTGACGGGGGTTATTTCACCCAGTGCGAAGCGGAAGGCTTTCGCCGCATTACTTTTTTCCCCGACCGACCTGATGTGATGGCGCGCTTCTCGGTCACGCTGGAAGCCGAACGCGCGCGCTGCCCGGTGCTGCTCTCCAACGGCAACCTGATTGATGAGGGCAATCTCGCCAATGGTCGCCATTACGCCCGCTGGCAAGACCCGTTTCCGAAGCCGTCCTATCTGTTTGCACTGGTCGCGGCGGATTTGGTCGCGCTCGAACGCGAGGTGCTGACCGCATCCAGTCGCCGGGTGCGGCTGCAGGTCTGGGTGGCGCGGCACGACCTTGACCGTTGCGAACATGCGATGGATGCGCTTGTCGATGCTTTGCGCTGGGATGAGGAGCGTTTCGGGCTGGAGCTTGATCTCGACCGCTTCATGATCGTGGCGGTAGCGGATTTCAATATGGGGGCGATGGAAAACAAGGGCCTCAATATTTTCAATACCAAATACGTGCTCGCCAAGCCCGATACCGCGACCGATACCGATTACGAGAACATTGCCGGGGTGGTGGCGCACGAGTATTTCCATAACTGGACGGGCAACCGCGTGACCTGCCGCGACTGGTTCCAGCTCACCCTGAAGGAAGGGCTGACGGTGTTCCGCGACCAGCAGTTTTCTGCCGACATGCTCGCCCGCGCCGCCGGGCCGGAAGGGGCGGCCTCGGCGCGGGCGGTGAAGCGTATCAGCGATGTGCGGACGCTGCGCAGTGCCCAGTTCCCCGAGGACAGCGGGCCGATGGCGCATCCGGTTCGCCCCGAGAGCTATCAGGAAATCAATAATTTTTATACCGCTACCGTCTACGAAAAAGGTGCGGAAGTGATCCGCATGCTCCATACCTTGCTTGGCCCCGAGGGTTTTCGTAACGGGATCGACCTTTATTTCAGCTATTACGATGGTCAGGCGGTGACGTGCGACGATTTCGTTGACGCGATGGCCGAGGCCAATGGCGTCGATCTCACCCGGTTCATGCGCTGGTACAGTCAGGCGGGCACGCCCCGGCTGGACGCCCGCGGCGAATGGGATGCAGACAAGGGCGTGTATGCACTGACCCTGACGCAGCACACGCCCCCTACGCCGGGACAGCCGGACAAGGAAGCGGTGGTGATTCCGGTGGCGCTGGGCTTGATCGGCAGCGCGGGCGAGGATGTGCCGCTGCAGCTCGAAGGCGAGACCCATCCCGGCGCCCTGACGCGTGTGCTGGTGCTCGACAGCGCGGAAAAGACTTTCCGCTTCATCGGTCTGGAGGCCGAACCGGCGCCGTCGGTGCTGCGCGGTTTTTCCGCCCCGGTGATACTGGATGCGCACGAAGACGACGCCCGCCTCGCGTTCCGCATGGCGCACGACAGCGACCCGTTCAAGCGCTGGGATGCCGCGCAGACTTACAGCGAGCGGGTGATTCTGGCGCTGGCCACATCCTCTCCGGCGGAGATCCCTCCGGCTTATGTTGATGCGGTGCGTGCGCTGCTGCGCGATGACAAGCTCGACCCGGCGTTTCGCGCCAAGGCGCTCACCCTGCCCGGCGAGATTTATCTGCTCGAACGCCTGAGCCCGGCAGACCCGCTCGCCCTGCGCGCCGCCCTGATCACGCTGACCCGCGCCCTGGGCACGGCACTCACCGACGACTGGCAGGGCGTGATCGACCGTCTGCAAACGGAAGGGCCGTACCGCTATCATCCGGCAGATGCCGGGCGGCGGGCGCTCACCAATCTCGCGCTGTATTACCGCGTCGCAGGCGGCAGCGCCGTGGGCGTCACGCAGGCGCAACAGCGTTTCAGCGCCGCCACCAACATGACCGAGCGCCTTGGCGCACTCGCTGCGCTCATGGCCCACGAGGGCGCGGCACGGGATACGGCGCTGGCTGCGTTCCGCCAGCGTCACGAGGGCGACGCGCTGGTGCTGGGCAAATGGTTCGCGCTGCAGGCCGGCGCCTGGCGCTGGGACGACCGCGCCTCCCCCGTGCTCACGCGGGTGCAGGCGCTGATGGACGACCCCGCCTTTCAAGCCACCAACCCGAACACGATCTATGCGCTGCTCGGCACCTTCTTCCGTGGCAATCCGGGCGAATTCCACAGCCTGGATGGCAATGGCTACGCCTTGTGGGCCGAACAGGTGCTCGCCCTCGATGCCAGAAATCCCCAGGTTGCCGCACGGCTGGCGCGGGCGCTGGAAGGATGGCGGCGCTACACCCCGGCCTTGCAGCCTGACATCCGCGCCGCGCTGGAACGTTTGCAGGGCGCAAAACTCTCTGCGGATGTGGGCGAAATCATCGGCAAGGCGCTGGCGTAAACCGGGGCCGGGAGCCAGCGTAAGCAGCAGCCAAGCAGCGGCTAAGACTTCGCTGCTGGCCTGGCGGCCCTGGCAGCGCCTTTGCCTGCTTCCGTCCCCGGCGTATGCGCGTGCTTTTTGAGCTCACTGACCGGCATGCCGCAATGCAGCCGCGCCTCCAGCAATTCCGCCAGGGGCAGGATGGCGGCAACGATCGCGGGCAGGTGCTCGATCACATCTTCGTCCGCGCCCATCTTGAGCTGCATCAGCACATGGTCGATGCTGATCGTCTGCTTGAGATACTCCTCAACCGTGGCCTCATCGACTTCACCCTGATTGCCGACAATGCGATTGCCGCCCGCCGCCACGCCGATTCCGACCCGCGAGACTGCGGTTTCGATCAGGCTCTCCACGCCTTGCGCGCCATCGCTGCCCGTGCTGGAAACCCCGATGGTCACGCTGATGCGGATGCGCTCATCGCGATAGGTCATCACCAGCTTTTCCATCGCCTTTTGCAGTCTCAACGCAAACGCGCAGCAACCGAGCAATTCGGTGCTGGGCGAGAGCACGGCAAAACGCGCGCCCGAGATCTGGCTGACGGTATCTTCGCGTCGCACCTTGGTAGAGAGAATCTTGGAGAGCTTGCGCGTAATCAGCTCGGCAACATGATCCCCATGCCAGTCGATCAGTTGTTCGTAATGGTCGATATCGACCACCATCACCGAAATATCGCCCTGATGCCGCTGCCCTTCGGAGAGTTGCTGCTCGGCGTACTGGGTAAGATAAGACTTCGTCGCCAGCCCCGAGGCCGGGTCGGTCGTGCCCTGCGTCGCCAGCGCAGTACGGGTGTCGCTCAACTCGCGCCTGGTGTCGACCAGATCCAACAGGGATTCAAGTCGGGCAGTGAGTTCGGCGCGGCTCGCGCCCTTGGACACAAAATCGCTCGCCCCCAGCTTGAGCGCACGCTGGCGCGCTACGTCATCCTCGTCCCCGGAGATGATGATGACCGGCAACTCGTGAATGCGCGGCACCCGGGAGCTGCGGATGCGTTCGAGCAGGCCAAAGCCATCCAGCCGTGGCATGCCCAGATCGGTGAGCACGCACTGGATCGACGGATCGACCAGCAACGCTTCCCAGCCCGCCTCACCATCAGCTTCCTCACGGATCACAAAACGCTCACGCACATGCTTGATCAGGCTGGCTCGCACCATGCGTGAATCATCAACAATCAGAATCTTCGGCATCGACGACGCGACGACTTCTGCTACCGCCATGATTGAGTTCCCTGCGAGGTACTAATCACCCCAAAATACGAACGACAGTGCGTCCCTTGACTGTGCCTTCGATAAACGCGGCAAATGCGCCGGGCAATTCATCGAAACCGATTACACGAACAAATTCATCCAGATGACGCGGCTTGAGATCCGCGCCCAGCCGTGTCCACACCCGCTGCCGCAGCGCCGCTGACGCATAGCCGGAATCCACCCCCAGCAAGCTCACCCCGCGCAGGATCAGCGGAAACACCGTCGTTGCCAGCTTGAAGTCGGCGGCATTGCCAATACTGGCCACCGTCCCCGCCCGTTTCATCGTCGCCAGCACCCAGGCGAGGATCACCCCGCCAACGTTATCCACCGCGCCCGCCCAGCGCTCGGACTCCAGCGAACGCGCCTTGTCGAATTCAATTTCGCTGCGCAGCACAATCTCCCCGGCGCCGATATGGCGCAGAAAATCGCGCTCCTGCGCCTTGCCGGTCAGCGCCGCGACCTCATAACCGAGCTGGGCGAGCATGTCGATTGCCAGCGCCCCGACCCCGCCGGTCGCTCCCGTCACCACCACCGGGCCATTGGCCGGAGCCAGGCCGTTGTCTTCCATGCGCACGATGCCCAGCGCCGCCGTCAGCCCCGCCGTCCCCAGCGCCATCGCCTGCAGCAGATCCAGCCCCGCCGGCAGGGCGATCACCCACTCGGCGGGCACGCGCGCATATTCGGCGTAGCCGCCATGATGCGCCACGCCCAGATCGTAGCTGGTCGCGATCACCGGGTCGCCAGCCTTGAAGCGCGCATCCGCGCTCTCGAGCACCTCGCCCGCCAGATCAATACCGCCCACGCAGGGGAAGCGGCGGATAATTTTCCCCGCGCCCGTCGCCGCCAGCGCATCCTTGTAGTTGATGCTGGAAAAATGCACCTTGATCAGCACCTCGCCTGCATCGAGTTGCGCCGACGCCAACCGGGTAAGTGTCGCGCTCACCTTGCGCGCATCGTCCTGCTCGATCAGCAAAGCCTTGAATGCCTCCACACCCCCTCCCTTCTTCCTTTCCCGCGCCCAGGCGACAAATCATCATATAGTGCGCAATTATATCCTTGTTCTACCCGATTCCTGTGCAGAGTGGCTTCCAGTCCACCGCAACCGGGCCGATAATCTCAACAGCGCCGTTTCGTGGATTTTTCGTCATGCCCGTGCTCACCCATCCCTTGCCGTCGGTCGACGCCTACGTCGGGTACTTCACCCGTCAGCCCCTGCCGGTGCTGCGGCACACCACGAGCGAATTCGCCAGCATGCGCGAGAATATTGACAGCGTCACCCAGAAGGACATCGCCGCAGTCGTGCTCACCGACCCGCTGATGAGCTTGCGCCTGCTGGGCTGGCTCGAAACCCACCGCCGCGATGCGCAAAACCACGACATCGTCACCGTCTCCAGCGCCCTGGTGATGATGGGAGTCGCCCCCTTTTTCAAAGTGTTCCAGGATCTGACCACGGTCGAAGACGTGCTGGACACCAAACCGCAAGCCCTGCTCGGGCTGCTCAAGGTCGTCAACATGGCACGCAAGGCCGCGCACTACGCCCACGACTGGGCCGTGGTGCGGCACGACTTTGACGTCAACGAAATCACCATCGCCGCACTTCTGCACCAAGTCACCGACATGGTGTGCTGGATCAACGCACCCGATCTCACCCAGAAAGTCTACGCCCTGCAGCGCGCCGACCGCACCCTGCGCAGCACCGTCGCCCAGCGTGAAGTGTTCGGCACCACCGCCCACGAATTGCAACTCGCGCTCATCCAGAACTGGCATCTGCCCGAGCTGCTCATTCATCTGCTCGATGAATCGCAAGCCGATCACCCCCGTGTCCGCACCGTCACCCTCGCCGCCGATTTTGCCCGCCATGTCTCGATGGGCTGGGAGAACGACGCCCTGCCCGACGACATCTCCGCCCTGAGCGCACTCCTGCACATCCCGCCCGAAGCCCTGATGCGCCGCATCGACGCCCCGGAAAAATACTGGCCGCGCTTGCTCCCGGCAGCCTATGCGGCGCTGCCTGCGTCTTCGACGCCACGTTGAGTTAACATGATTTCAAGCACTGGAAGACATTAAGGACTTATCCGTAAATAATATTCGTTTCCCCCTTCACCTTTCGGAAAGCGATAATGGCTGATGCAATCATCACCAAAGCCGTGTAGCTCCGATCCGTTTTTTCGTAGCGAACCAAGAGTTTACGAAAGCGATTGCGCCAGGAATGACAGGCTTCGACGACCCGGCGACGGGGCTTGTAAGTCGGGTTCTTTGCTTTCGCATCAATCTCTTCGCCCCGCGAGCGCACATGGGGGGTGTAGCCCCACTCTTCCATTTGCAGTTTCGTGGTCTTGCCAACATAGCCTGCGTCGGCGCACAGATTTTGAGGCATTTCTTCTGTGACCGGCGGACGAGGAATCAGCATCCAGTAGATCAGGCAACATCTTCACATCGTGACGATTTGCTCCGCAGACGACGACGGATAACGGGACGCCACGCCCGTCGGTGGGCATGTTTCGCTTGCTGCCATTTTTTTCCCCGATCTGTGAGGGTTCTCCCGACAGATTCCTGTGCCAGCGGCGCTTTGATCATCGCCCCGTCAATGCTTTGCCATTCCCACGCGATTCCCTTCATTTCGTCATACTCAGCCAGACCGCTCTGCCAAAGCTTGAGGAATACCCCGGCCTTTTCCCACTCCAGGAACCGTTTGTGAATGGCGCTTGAACTTCCAAAAACATCCTTCGGCAGTGCCTTCCACTGACAGCCTGTACGCAGCACATAGACGATCCCTTCAAACACCGTGCGCGCAGCCTTCGGCTTGCGTCCTCCCCCTGCTTTACGCTTGTACTCTTTATCGGGGTCGCGTTGTCTTGCAGGAATGAGCGGTTCAACACGACTCCAGAATGTATCCGATACTTCCCAACTCGCCACGCGCTTCATGCTCAACGACTTCTTTGTTATCAAACGTCTTAAGCATGAACCAGTTGGCACAATATTACAAGTTATTTGCGGATAAGTCCTTAGTTTCACCGCGAAGCGATGTCGGCTTGAATGAATTGAGAGACCGCTGACTAGGTTGGCTCATCTAAAGGAAAATCCTCATCTGATTCCAAGCCGCGAACAAACTGTTCAAACGTATCAGCGACATGGGTAACATGTGTAGTCAAACTCTTGGTCGACGTGCACAACACGGTGTTCTCCAGTTGTCCCGCAAGAACTGTAGTCCAGGCAGAGCATGTCGCGACCGGCGGAAGGGCTGTCAGCGAAGTAAACGCCGATTGGAGGGCAACCCCATTCATCAATCATGAACTGGCTGCCAAGATTTCCGCAGAGTGAATACGTCTTGCCCTTGCCAATCGACAAGAATCCAGTCATCGCTACGTGATCGTTTGCCCAAGACGTTCTAGCTCTGGTGCGGTGGCAGCTTTTTAATGGGGCACCGTCATTACGGTTGCTCATAAGCTCGATGTATGACACAGGAAGTTTATAGCCGAGAATGGGCGGACTCCATAATGAAGTGCAACACCCCCAAATCTGGTAGGGTATTGAATGAAAAAAACCTACGAACACATGGTGACAGGCGAACGCAACGAGATTCAGCGTGGTTTGAATCTTGGATTGAGTTGCCGCGCGATCGCGCGGCAACTCAATCGAGCGCCGTCGAGCATTACCCGGGAGATTGCCCGCAATGCGCCCAGCGCCCGCAGCTACGATGCGCAGCGAGCGGGAGTCGCCACAC
>BNUB01000028.1 GCA_025997045.1 Betaproteobacteria bacterium | reverse complement strand
CCGTAAAATTCAAGGACGTAGCCTCGCAAAGAACCAGACTGGGCAAAAAATTCCACCACGCCCTCAACACCCAAAACACCGCCTGGCTCGGTGCAGCCTGGGAACACGAATACGACGGCAAGGCCAACGCCAGCATCTACGGATACAAACTGGACGCCCCCAAGCTAAAAGGCGACACCGCCCTGCTTGAACTCGGCCTGACCCTAACCCCCGCCGAAAAAGGCTGGTCACTGGATGTCGGCGTGCAAGGCTACACAGGCAAACGCGAAGGCGTGACGGGAAATGTGAAGGCGGGATATCGGTTCTGAGGGCAGGGGCGTTGCATGCAACGCCCCTTGTGGCGGTAGGGGTGGTTCGCGAACCGCCCCTTGTACCCACGCGATGACAGGAAAATTCGTGCGATTGCCCTGCAGCGCAGCGTGAGCGCGCTGCCGCCGAACCGAAAGTTTGTTATTCTTCCGGGATGAAAAAAATGATCGTTTTCATCCTGCTCTGCTCGCTCCTCCCTGTGGTTGCCGCCGACCAGGACTACCCGTTCGATGTTCGTTCACTCAAGTCAGGCCACCAGCATTCCCTGTCGGTGGTGAATGACGGCCCCGCCATCATCACCGCCGTTATCCATATCAGTGGGGTCAATCTCAAGTCTGATCTTGAAAGTCAGCATGTTGAAGTGGTCGATCCTTATACCACAAAAGAAATAGGCGTTATTCGTGGCGACAATCCCGGAAGTGGCTACGAATTTGATTATACTTTTCGCTATAGTCTCGGCAATGCGCGAAAAAATCCTGATACCAGTTTTTATCGTCTGCCTTTTTATTCCGGCACCAAAGTTCGTGTCGGTCAGGCACCGGGTGGCAGCATCAAGACACATGGTCGGCTCCATACCCGTTACGCGATTGATTTCGTAGTGCCGAACAACACCGCAGTGGTTGCGGCACGTGCCGGGGTCGTGGTTGAGGTCAAAAGCGAGTTCACCGAAGGCGGGTTCCGGGATGATCTGTGGAATAAGGCCAATCTGGTAACGATTCAGCACGCTGACGGGACACTCGCCAGCTACGTACATCTGGCGCACCGCAAAGCGGTGGTCGCGGTGGGAGATCAGGTCACTGCCGGGCAGCTTGTCGGATTTTCCGGCAACACCGGCTATTCATCAGGTGCGCATCTGCATTTTGGGCTGAACCGGCTGGTGCTGACGGCTGATTTTCAGCTTGTGAATGAATCGGTGCCAGTGTTATTTCAGGGCGGCGCGTTGCGGCAGGGGATGATGATTGTGGCTGATTAGCGGCTTGAGGTTTACCTTTATCCGCAAGAAAAAGGCGATGGTGCTGCCACACTTGGCAAGTCCCTGCCAAGTCGGGGATGATAGCGGCTCTGCACTCAACCACCTGCCAAGTCGATTATGGAATCTACCCGCATCCTGCTCGAAGCCAACGAAATCCCGAGCCACTGGTACAACATCGCCGCCGATCTGCCTGTGCCGCCCTCGCCGCCGCTGGGGCCGGATGGCACGCCTGCCCGCCCTGAACAACTGGCGGCGATCTTTCCCCCGGCGATCATCGAACAGGAGATGAGCAGCGCGCGCTGGATCGAAATCCCGCAGCAAGTGCGCGAGATTTTCCGTTTGTGGCGGCCCAGTCCGCTGGTGCGCGCCGTGCGTCTGGAAGCGGCCTTGGGCACCCCGGCGAAGATATTTTTCAAGTACGAGGGCGGCTCCCCCGCAGGCTCGCACAAACCCAATTCTGCCGTGCCGCAGGCGTATTACAACCACGCTGCGGGGATCAAGCGCCTCACCACCGAGACCGGGGCGGGGCAGTGGGGGTCGTCGATTGCGCTGGCCGGGCAGATGTTCGGGCTGGACGTGCGCATTTACATGGTCAAGGTCAGCTATGAGCAAAAGCCCTATCGCCGCCTGATGATGCAAACCTGGGGCGCGGAAGTTTTCCCCAGCCCGTCGGAGATTACCGCGACCGGGCGCAAGATTCTCGCCACTGAACCGGATAGCCCCGGCTCGCTCGGCATTGCGATCTCGGAAGCGGTCGAAGAAGCTGCGGGGCGGGCGGACACCAATTACAGCCTCGGCTCGGTGCTCAATCACGTGGTGATGCACCAGAGCATCATCGGCCTGGAAGCCAAAAAGCAGTTCGACAAAATCGGCCTCTACCCCGACCTGGTGATCGCGCCCTGTGGCGGCGGGTCGAGCTTCGGCGGCATCGCCTTTCCGTTTCTGGGCGACAAGGCCGCGGGCGACAAGCGGGCGGAGAAGCTGCGCGCCATCGCCGTCGAACCGACCTCGTGTCCGAGCCTGACCAAAGGCCGCTATACCTACGACTTTGGCGATGCGTCGGGTTTCACGCCGCTGATGAAAATGTACACCCTGGGCCATGATTTTGTCCCCGCCGGGATTCACGCCGGGGGGCTGCGTTACCACGGCGCGGCGCAACACGTCTCGCTGCTGTACCGCGAAGGTTTGATCGAGGCGGTCGCGGTGCCGCAACTGGCGACGTTTGAGGCCGGGGTACAGTTCGCCCGCACCGAGGGCATCATCCCCGCGCCCGAGTCGTGTCACGCCATCCGTGTCGCCATCGACGAAGCCCTGCGCTGCAAGGAGAGCGGCGAGCCCAAGGTGATCCTGTTCAACCTCACCGGCCACGGCCATTTCGATATGACGGCGTTCGAGCGCTATTTCAGTGGCAAGCTGGAAGATTACGATTACCCGGCGGCAGCGGTGGAACAATCGCTCGCCAAACTGGGGCGTTACGAGTGAAGGTTTAGGCGCTCAACGGTTAAACCATTTGAGCGTCGCCCCCCAGGGATTGACGTCTATCCTCGTGACCTGGCCGCAGGCGAAATCCAGCCCCAGCCAGCGCGCGGGCGGCACGCCGAGCAGATGTCCGGCGAGCGCCCGCAGCGGGCCGCCGTGGGCGACCACGACGATGGGCGTCGTGGGTGGTTTGGCCTGGAGGTCGGCATACCAGGCCAAAACCCTGTTGCTCAATTCGGCAAACGATTCGCCACCGGGCGGACGGAAGTCGAGCGGGGCGGCGGCCCAGGTGTCGAGCAGGTTGCCGAATTCGGCCCACTGGCGCAGCTCCCAGACGCCGAAATTCAGCTCCATCAGGCGGGGGTCGAGCGTGGGTTCGCCGAGGGCTTCGGCGAGCAGGCGGGCGCGGCTCAGTGGGCTGGCATGGAGGGCGAAGTGCGCGGGCAGGTGAGGAAGGAGGCGCGTGGCGACGGCGGGGGCGGATTCGGCCAGCCCGACATCGCTCTGGCCGTAACACTGGCCGGGGGGGACGTCGGGGAGCGGATGGCGGATCAGATGGAGTTCCATGGCGTCAGCAGGGCAAGGTAGCACGCGAGTTCGGCGGCTTGTTGGGTGGCGCCGAGCAGATCGCCAGTGTAGCCGCCCAGCCGACGCACAAACAGGCGTGCGCACCACAGGGTGACGAGGGCGGCGGCGATGATGACCGCGGCGATGGCGGGCAGGGGCAGCAGGGCGAGTGGCAGCAGGCCGCAGACGGTGGCGACGACCAGCTCCGCCGCGCTCATTTTTTGCGCCAGCGGTTTGGATTTGCTGCTGGCGTCGTCGCGCACGTAGTCCAGCGTGTAAATCAGGCTGGTCGAGGCCAGGCGGGAGAGCGGGTGGGCGACGAGCAAGGCCGGCGCGGTGAGGTGTTGCGCTTCAAGTTCGATCAGCGCCGCAGCTTTGGCCGCCAGCATCAGTACCAGCCCCACGGCGCCGTAGCTGCCGATGCGCGAGTCTTTCATGATGCCCAGCACCTGCGCCTTGTCCCACCCCGCGCCCAACCCGTCGCAGGCGTCGGCCCAGCCGTCTTCGTGGAAAGCGCCGGTGGCGCGCACCGTGACCGCCATGGACAGGATGACCGCCACGCTGACGGGCAAAATCTGCGCGCAGACGAAATAGCTGCCCGCACCGAGGATGCCGACCACCGCGCCGACGAGCGGAAAGTAGCGCGCCGCATGGTCAAGGCGCTGCGGCGACCAGCCCACCCGCGCCGGGATCGGCAGGCGGGTGAAAAAGCCGAGCGCGGTGCAGAAGAGGGCGAGTTGTTCGCGCAGGAAGGAAAGGATGGGCATAGAGGCGGATTATGGAGGATACGGTAGCAACCGTGAAAAGTTCTTTAATTTCTATTCTCAATCGCCTATATTATCAAACGTGTTTTGATGAGAAATGCCCATGCGCCCCTCTACAGCCCTCAATTTACAACGAACCGCTGTGCGTGATGCAGTCAGCCACTTTCGCACCGCGAACCCGCGTGTCTTCGGTTCAGTGCTGCACGGCGCCGACCACGACGGCAGCGATCTCGATTTGCTCGTCGATACCCTCCCTGGTGCTACGTTGCTGGATTTGGGCGGCTTGCAGGAAGAGTTGCAAGCGCTACTCGGGATTCCCGTTGACCTGTTGACTCCCGGCGATCTGCCCGCGAAATTCCGCGCCAGGGTGCTCGCGGAGGCGCAGCCCATATGACCGAAATCCGCTTGCTCGACTACATCGAACATATCCACCAGGCCGCAACGGATGCACGCAGTTTTGTGGAAGGACTGGCCAAGGATGACTTCTTGCAGGACAAGTGTATCCAACAGGCCACCATCCTGAGTCTCATCATCATCGGCGAGGCCGCCACGCGGGTGATGAACGGTTACCCTGAATTCTCCAGGGCACATACCGAAATACCTTGGCAAAGCATGCGCGGAATGCGTAACCGTATCGCACACGGCTATTTCGATATTGACCTTGATGTAGTGTGGGAAACAATACAGCAGTGGCTACCGGAATTGCTCGAACAGTTACCCGCCGTGCGCAATGATGCGAACTAAACACGCATTTGCGACACTCCGACACGCCTACGACTCGCCCCGGCTTACGATCTCGCTCGACACTTCTACCACTATGTTTGCTTGCACGGATTGGCCTGCATGACCGAATTTGCGAAGACGTGATGGAGGAGGTTCGCACCCCAATCTGTGTCCGCTGAATTTATCGTGCACAAACCCTCATAAGACAAGTCTCTATTGAACCTGAAGGCTCATATATAACATTGTTGCCTTTTGCACAATGTGCGGGGCGGACTCCAGAATGAAGTGCAACACCCTCCGGATGGTGTTTGCTACGGGATGATGAGGTGGGTTCTGCTATCACTCATTCGCCGTAATGTCGTTTTTCATCGTGTTTTTTGATCACAAACACCAGCAATCTCGTCTGCCGCCGATCCTCAACCTCGACAATCCGCTCGGGCGCACGTTCCGGGATGGCAAAGCTGTTGCTTACCAGCAGGCTGCCCGGTTTCATCTCGCGGCGGGCTTTGTCCCAGACCTGGGGCATGGGGGCGGGGGAGAGGAAGGCGTAGATGAGATCGTAATCCGACCACGGCGCGGCGAAGAAATTGCCTCGGCGCACGCTGGCGGCGGGAAATTTGCGTGTGCGCAGCCAGCTAAAAAGGTAAGGCAGCGGGGCGTTTTCGATGCCGGTGACGGTCAGATCCGGGCGCAGCTCGGCCAGCGCGGCGACGAAGGCGCCGGTGCCGCTGCCGAGATCGAGCACCCGGGCGGGGCCGGGGGGCAATAGCCCGGCGACTGCTGCGACCGTGCGGCGGTTGGTGAGAAAGAGCGGCACCTGGGTGCGGAAGCTGTTCCAGTAGATGAGGTAGAGCACGGCGAAGGCCACGAGCCAGATCCACGGCGGCAGGCGCAGGCGCACGGCGATGAGGAGCAGCGGGGCGAAGAGGAAGTTGATCACGACCCACCAGCGCGGACAGCGCAAGAGTGCGGTCAGGGCCGCGGCGCTGAACATCTGGAGCAGAACCACGCCCTGGATGGGGGGGATGCGCAGGCGGGCGAACCACTCCAGCAGGTCAAAGCCCACGACCAGCGCGATCACCAGCACCAGGGCGCCACCTTGGGCGAGCAGGGCTTTGACGTAGACGCGGGGCAGGGGGATGAGGCCGGGGTTCATGGGCGCTGTGTGCGTGCCAGCACGGGGGCCAGATAGCGCCCGGTATGGCTCTGGGCGCAGGCGGCGACTGTCTCCGGGGTGCCGCAGCACACCAGGGCGCCGCCGCCGTTGCCGCCTTCGGGGCCGAGGTCGATGAGCCAGTCGGCGGTCTTGATCACGTCGAGATTGTGCTCGATGACGATGATGGTGTTGCCGTGGTCGCGCAGGCGATGGAGGACGTGGAGCAGCAGTTCGATATCCTGAAAGTGCAGCCCGGTGGTCGGTTCGTCGAGGATGTAGAGGGTGCGTCCGGTGTCGCGTTTGGAGAGTTCGAGCGCGAGTTTGACCCGCTGCGCTTCGCCGCCCGACAGGGTGGTGGCGCTCTGCCCCAGGCGGATGTAGCCGAGGCCGACTTCGACGAGGGTTTCGATTTTGCGCGCCAGGATGGGCAGGGCGCGGAAGAATTCGAGCGCCTGATCGACGGTCATTTCCAGCACGTCGTGGATGTTCTTGCCCTTGTAGCGAATTTCCAGGGTCTCGTGGTTGTAGCGCCGCCCGTGGCAGGTGTCGCACGGCACGTAGAGGTCGGGGAGAAAATGCATTTCGACCTTGATCAGGCCGTCGCCCTGGCAGGCTTCGCAGCGCCCGCCCTTGACGTTGAACGAGAAGCGGCCCGGCCCGTAGCCTCTGGCCTTGGCTTCGGGCACGCCGGAGAAGAGTTCGCGGATGGGCGTCATCAGGCCGGTGTAGGTGGCGGGATTGGAGCGCGGGGTGCGGCCAATCGGCGACTGGTCGACATTGATGATCTTGTCGAGCGCGTCCAGCCCGCTGATGGATTCCAGCGGGGCGGGTTCGGTGCTGGCGCGGTTGAGTTCGCGCGCGGCGATGGCGGCGAGGGTGTCGTTGATCAGGGTCGATTTGCCCGAACCGGACACCCCGGTGACGCAGGTGAACAGGCCTACCGGGATGTCGACATCGAGCTGCTTGAGGTTGTTGCCGCTTGCGCCCTCGATGTGGATTTGCTGCGCCGGATCGGGCGGCAGGCGTTTGGCGGGTAGCGCAATCTGGCGTCGGCCCGCGAGCCACGCGCCGGTGACGGAGGCCGGGTTTTTGATGACCGCATCCGGCGTGCCGCAGGCGATGATTGCGCCGCCTTGCTCGCCCGCGCCGGGGCCCATGTCGACGAGGTAGTCGGCGCTGCGGATGGCGTCCTCGTCGTGCTCGACCACGATCACCGTGTTGCCGAGATCGCGCAGCCGCCCCAGGGTGGCGAGGAGGCGGTCGTTATCGCGCTGGTGCAGGCCGATCGAAGGTTCGTCGAGCACGTACAACACGCCGGACAGCCCCGAGCCGATCTGGCTCGCCAGCCGGATGCGCTGCGCTTCGCCGCCGGAGAGGGTGTCGGCGGCGCGGTCGAGGGCGAGGTAATCGAGCCCGACATTGGTGAGGAAGCTGAGGCGCTCGGAGATTTCATGCACGATGCGCTCGGCGATGCGGGCGCGGTTGCCGTCGAGCTGCAGCGTGGCGAAGAATTCGCGGCATTTCGCCAGCGGCAGGCGGGCGAGCGCGGGCAGCGATTCGCCGCCGACGAGCACGTGGCGGGCATCGACCCGCAGGCGGGCGCCGGCGCAATCCGGGCAGATCTGGTTGGCGCGGTATTTGAGCAATTCTTCGCGCACCGCAGCCGAGTCGGTATCGCGGAAGCGGCGTTCGAGATTGGGCACGATGCCTTCAAACGGATGGGCTTTGGTCACCGCGCGGCCACCATCGGCGAGATAGCGGAAGCTGATGTTTTCCGTGCCCGAGCCGTAGAGCACGATGGCGCGCACGGCTGCGGGCAGCTCGGCAAAGGGGGTGTCGACCTCGAAGCGATAATGCTCGGCGAGGCTGGTGATCATCTGGAAATAAAACTGGTTGCGCTTGTCCCAGCCCCGGATGGCGCCCGCGGCCAGCGACAGGTCGGGGTGGGCGACCACGCGCTGGGGGTCGAAAAAATCAATCTGTCCCAGCCCGTCGCAGCGCGGACAGGCGCCCGCCGGATTGTTGAACGAAAACAGGCGCGGTTCGAGTTCGGCGAGGGCGAAATCGCACACCGGGCAGGAGAATTTGGACGAGAACGCCCACGCCTGGCCGCTGTCCATGTCCACCGCGAGGGCGCGCCCTTCACTATGGATGAGCGCGGTTTCAAACGATTCGGCCAGCCTGCCGCGCAGATCGGGGCGCAGCTTCACCCGGTCGATGACGACTTCGATCTCGTGGCGGCGGTTCTTGTCCAGCGGTGGCGGGGAGTCGAGTTCATGGACGATGCCATCGACCCGCACCCGCACGAAGCCCTGCGCCGCCAGCTCGCTGAACAGCTCGTGCTGCTCGCCTTTGCGCCCGCTGCTCACCGGGGCCAGAATCATCAGCCGCGTGTCGTGCGGCAGGGCCAGCACCTGATCGACCATCTGGGTGATGCTCTGCGCGTCGAGCGCGTGCTCGGGGTGATGGGGGCAGTGCGGCGTGCCGGCGCGGGCAAAGAGCAGGCGCAGGTAATCGTGAATTTCTGTAACCGTGCCGACCGTGGAGCGCGGGTTGTGGCTGGTCGCCTTCTGCTCGATCGAGATCGCTGGCGACAGCCCTTCGATCAGGTCGACGTCGGGCTTCTCCATCAGTTGCAGGAACTGGCGTGCGTAGGCCGAGAGCGATTCGACATAGCGGCGCTGACCTTCGGCGTAGAGGGTGTCGAAGGCGAGCGAAGACTTGCCCGAACCCGACAGCCCGGTAATCACGGTGAGCTGGTTGCGGGGCAGGTCGAGGCTGATGTTCTTCAGGTTGTGGGTGCGGGCACCGCGAATGTGGATTTCATCCATGGGAAACTGCCTGATCTCCGGGTGACGACGCAAGGGCAAAACAGGGTTTACACGTGCAACATGAAACTATAAGCAAGAAGCTGCGTCCGGGCCAATGCTAAAATCGCCGGCCTGTCTTCCGGTGTCGACCTGCATGTCCTCTTCCCCACACGATTCGATGAGCCCCGCCGAGCGTCGCGCCGGCGTCAGCCTCGCGGCGATTTTCGCCCTGCGCATGCTCGGCCTGTTCCTGATCCTGCCCGTGTTCGCGGTCTATGCCCACTCGATTCCCGGCGGCGACGACCCTTTTTACGTCGGGCTGGCGATCGGCGCTTACGGCTTGACCCAGGCGCTGTTGCAGATCGCCTTCGGCGCCGCGTCCGACCGCTTCGGACGCAAGCCGGTCATTATCTTTGGTCTGCTGCTGTTCGTCGCCGGCAGCGTGGTGGCCGCATTGGCCGGGGACATCTACACCATCATTGCCGGGCGGGTCATTCAGGGCGCGGGCGCGATCTCGGCCGCCGTCACCGCGCTGGCCGCCGACCTCACGCGCGAGCAGCATCGCACCAAAATCATGGCGATGATCGGCTCCAGCATCGCGCTGGTGTTTGCGTTTTCGATGGTGGGCGCGCCGCTGCTGTACGCCGTCATCGGCATGGCGGGCATTTTCTGGCTGACCGCGCTCCTCGCGCTGGGGGCGATTGCGCTCGTGGTGTGGGTGGTGCCGACCGCACCGCCGGTGCCGCGTGCGACCGGCGGCACCCTCGCCGACATCGTGCGCGACCAAAACCTGATGCGGCTCAATTTCGGCGTGTTTGCCCTCCACCTGATCCAGACCATGATGTGGGTCACGATCCCCGCCGCGCTCGTGCACGGCGGGTTCGCGCTGGTGGAGCACTGGAAAGTGTATCTGCCCGCGGTGCTGCTCTCGCTCGCGGTGATGGTGCCCGCCGTGATCCTCGCCGAGCGCCATGGCCGCTTCAAACAAGTGTTTAATGCCGCAGTGGCGCTGGTCATGCTGGCGCAGCTCGGGTTCTACGCCTGGGCTGGCAGCGCGTGGCAGATCGGCGCCTGGCTGACCGTATTTTTCATCGCCTTCAACATTCTGGAAGCCACCCAGCCGTCGTGGATCTCGCGCATCGTCGCGCCGTCGATCAAAGGCACGGCGCTCGGGGTGTACAACACCCTGCAGTCCATCGGCCTGTTTCTCGGCGGCGTGGCGGGCGGCTGGCTCGCCAGTCATTTCGGCGTCGGCGGCGTCAGCCTCGCCTGTGGCGCATTGGCCTGCGTTTGGCTGCTACTATCACTGTCGATGACCCCGCCGCCGGTGCGGGTGCGTACATGACTTCGTCTCTAACTGACTGACAAGGAGCGCGGGATGGCATCCCTGAACAAAGTAATACTGATCGGAAATCTTGGCCGTGACCCGGAAACCCGCCACATGCCCAGCGGCGACCAGGTCACCAACATCACCATCGCCACCACCGAAACCTGGAAAGACAAGGCCAGCGGCGAGCGCCGCGAAGCCACCGAATGGCACCGGATCGTCTTTTTCAGCCGTCTGGCCGAGATCGCCGGACAATACCTGCGCAAAGGCAGCCAGGTCTACGTCGAAGGCCGCCTGCAGACGCGCAAATGGACGGACAAGGAAGGTGTCGAGCGCTACACCACCGAAATCCGCGCCGATGAAATGAAGATGCTCGGCAGCCGCCAGGGCGGCGGCGAACCCGCTTCGCACGATGACTGGGGCCAGGGCGCACCGTCCTCGTCACGAGGGGGCGATTCGTCGTCGTCCTACTCGCGCCCGGCGACCCAAGCGCAGCCGCAGCCGCAGCCGCAAGGGCAACAGCCTGCTTCGGACGGGTTTGGCAATTTTGAGGACGATATTCCGTTTTAATGAAGGGATGAGGTAAATAAGGCCGGACAGGTTCATGACTTGTCCGGTTTTTTCAGGTTTCAGAGCGTCACTTTGTGGGAATGTAGTGACTCACTATTGGGTGCTGTTTTGTCCTGTTCACTGAGCCAGTCAGCACGGCGATAGCGATACTCCGGAAATTCAGTTTCCAGCGTGGTTTGCCCAAGAAGCAGACGGCGAGCCAGCACAGCAATTGCCGCCAATTCGGTCTCATTGCGCACTTCCAGAGGCGCCACCAGATCAACGCCCGTCGCCCAGGTCAGGCGTTGCCGTTTCCAGGAGAGCGCGACCTCGAAATCAATGCCTTCAGTCGTCAGGCGCGTGCGAATATCTCGTAACTGGTCGTAATAACGCCTGCGCTCGGCGGAAGGTTTTCGACAGGTGTAACTCACAATTTTCTTGCGGGACGCGCCCACCTTTCGATAATTTTTCGTGCTGCCTTCAGTCAACCAGTCGTCTTGCGGGCCATCTCCGGCTTCTTGCCCGGACAGGCTGTCAATCTCATCGCTGTAAATACAGCGTGGATGCATCCACCAGACGATGACCCGGCGTCCATTCAGGATAAAGCCGACATCGTCCCACCAGGAGAGGCTGTCTGGGTTGGTTTCCATATATGAGTGCGGGATATAAAGACCGCCTTGCGACAAGCGCCACTGGCGATGCCGATGGTATTGGTGCTGTAGTCGGCCAAACAGTTCATATCTGGCGTTTTTCATTTTGTCATCTTGATAAGTTGCTTGATTTGAATCAATCTGCTACGGCTGATCGACAGCCCGACTACACGCTATGTGTTACATTGTACATGGATTGGGTATGCTTATATTAATTCCATCAAGCTGGGCGCATGGGGTTCAGTGACCGCGATCAGATCCTCAATCCTGCACTGGAGTACGGCGATCAGGCCACCGAGCACGACGGTGGAGACGTGGCTGGATTGACCATCGACAATCCGTATCAGTTGGGGCACGGAGATTTCAACGCCGATGGATTTCAGCATCCGCTGTAGCGCGGCCACGGAACGGATGCCGCGCTCGGCCATCACGATGCGGATACGAAAGGCCAGCGTGGTCGGGCCAGCCGCGGCGGGGGTGGTACGGGACATGGTGTCGATCCTCACAAAACGACAGGATCCGCAATGAACGGGGGCAGCAGGGTTGCTGGTTGCGCAAGTGTAGCAAAGACATCGTGAAAGAGAAAATAATTTCATAAAATGATTGACTCTTGCAAAATATGTCCGCATAATCGTCAGCCATTCGAGCAGTAGCAGCCTCAGTGGTTGTTGCTGGCATCACAACATAAGGAACAGACGCGGGGTAGCGCAGTTGGTAGCGCACCGGGTTCATACCCCGGGGGTCGGTGGTTCAAGTCCATCTCCCGCAACCAGAACATCATGAACACAACGCTCATCACCTCAAACGCGACCAAGCAGACTCCGCTCATGGCTGACAGCCAGGGCCTGTCGCGCAACGGGATATTGAATGTGTTTGGGCGTCCAGTCTTTACCTATGCACGGCATCTGGGCACAAAGCCTATCCGGGAGGGACGGCACATGGCGTAAGCCAACCGTCTCTGGCAGCAACAAGCGCCGCAGCCCGGATCTCCGCAAGGAATCCGGGCTTCGTGTTTCAGGGCAGTGCTGCAAAAGGCACGATGGCTCTCTCACTATTGGATGCGATTGAATGATCGGCAGCAGGGGCAGATGTCCTCACACATCTTTTCTCGGCTGACGATAACCCAGGTTTGCCGCTGGCCTGTCCATTCTTGCGGGAATGGAAAACAGCGGCACCCGACGCCCGGCGGTTGCAGTGCTCGCAGGGTATAGCCTCTCTGGCGTAAGTGGTCTGCGCGCCTGTCTGAAGAACAGGAGGATGCCGTTCGATTCGGCGGGGAGGCACCAGATTCAAATGGTGTTCGTAGTGTAGTGGCCTGCATGTCTGGCTGTGACCCAGAAGGTACCGGATCGATACCGGTCGAACACCCCACCCATTTATGCCTGTAGCTCAATGGATCAGAGCGCCGGTCTCCGAAGCCGGAGGGTGCAGGTTCAAGTCCTGTCGGGCATGCCATAAACCACCACATTCAAAACATTGGCAATAAACAACTGGAAGGAGAACAAGAATGCCAATCAAGGAAGTGATAACCACGCAACGTGTGCCGGTAAAAATCTGGACGGATGACGTGGATGAACGCTCAAAAGAGCAACTGGCGAACATCGCCAGTCTGCCCTTCATCCATCACCACGTCGCCGCCATGCCGGATGTGCATCTGGGCATCGGCGCAACCATCGGCTCGGTGATTGCAACCCACAAAGCCATTATTCCGGCCGCCGTCGGGGTCGACATCGGCTGCGGCATGGTCGCCTGCCGCTTGTCGCTCACCGGCAATGATCTGGACGAAAAGGCGCTCAAAAAAGTGTTCGACCAGATCAGCCGCGATGTGCCCGTCGGTCGCGCCCAGCACAAAGACCGCGACGTGCTGGTGCACGCCGCCATGCCCTTTGAAGCCCGCCTCGACGCCATGACCGAGAAACATCCGCAACTCTTGAAAGCCTTCGGCAAATTCTCGAAGTGGATGAACCAGATGGGCACGCTGGGCGGCGGCAACCACTTCATCGAAGTCTGCCTCGACGAGGCCAATCAAGTCTGGGTGATGCTCCACTCCGGCAGTCGCGGCATCGGCAATGCGCTGGCGAGCTACTTCATTGAGTTGGCGCGGCAGGACATGGAACGCTGGATGATTCACCTGCCGGATAAAAACCTCGCCTACTTCCCGGAAGGCAGCGAGCACTTTGCCGACTATGTGGCGGCGGTAACGTGGGCGCAAGAATACGCGATGCAGAACCGCGAGAGCATGGTCGATCTGGTGCTGGCGGCGCTGTGTCGCCACCTGCCGGAATTCGATGTCACCAGCGAGGTGGTGAATTGCCATCACAACTACGTCGCCATCGAGCATCACTACGGCGCCAATGTCTGGGTCACGCGCAAAGGCGCCATCCGCGCCCGCGACGGCGATTTGGGCATCATCCCCGGCAGCATGGGCGCGCAGAGTTTCATCGTGCGCGGCAAAGGCAATGCCGAGAGTTTTACTTCCTGCTCACACGGGGCGGGAAGAAGGATGAGCCGCACCGCTGCCGAACAGCAATTCACCGCTGCCGATCTGGAAAAACAGACCGAAGGCGTGATCTGCCGTAAAGACGCAGGCGTGGTCGATGAAATTCCCGGCGCTTACAAAGACATCGAGACGGTCATGGCAAATCAGGCGGATCTGGTAGATGTGCTGCACCGGTTGAAGCAGGTGATTTGTGTGAAGGGATGAGGTGATATCCGGTAGCCAAGCACAGCAACGCTGGAAAGAATGAACCCAGACTGACAACAAAATCAGTCTGGGTTCGCATTGATGCGACTGGCGGCGAGTCCAGCCTGCCAAGTGTTTATACTCACTACAGGATGAGGGATGGGGGTCAGGTCAGGAACTTCACCTGGACAGGCTTCGGATTATTAGTCCGACGATCCTTTAACTGCGACCCTCTGGCCCCCAAGGAATCCATTATAACAGCCTGTCGAGGTCGCGCTTTCTATTTTTTCGCGGCGAAGGCTCTGGTAACGCGAGCCAGTCTTCAATCAGCTTCGATTTCAATTGGCGTAAATTGGTTCCATTCCAAGGGCCGTTTTCCCAAACAAAAATTGCCTTGAGTGTTTCTGTCCGGCGCTCTCTATCCCATGAATCCCATTCGGGTTGAATCCATGCTTGGTACGACACTCGCCCCTCTGACCTTGATGCTTCCTCAGTATGGAGTCCGCCTTGCTTGCCGCCACGCTCGTAAGGCAGCACAGTCAATCCCAAGCCACCCTTATTTGCGCCATAATCGTAGCCTAAATGGTCATCAGGCATTCTTCATACCCCAATTCATTCGCCATTCGCATGAGTTTCCACAGATCAACCACAATCTGAATAGAAGATTTAACCCGCTCACTTCCAAACGTGAAGCGACACGAGAGTGTGCTATCGGAATATTTCAGATCGAAGGAAAAGTTGTGTGGGTGCATCTTGGTTTCTCGCGTTTTCTGGTTATACTTCATCCAAGCGCGTATCAATCAGCCCACCGTATGCATCTTTCATTGGAAGCTCCAGATCGACATGCAGTCGACGACGCGCAGCAACGGTTCGGCTTTGCGTTTTCGGGTTGAAGCCCTCTTTTTCGTAGTCATCCCAATAGACGCCAATTCCGCGCTTCTGCCATGTCGGGATGTCGTTGAAATTAATGCCGCGCTGAAAAAGGAGTTCGTTTTTATTGGCAACACTACAATGCTCAAGCTCGGCGGTAGCGGTTTGAGCGGATTTGCCTTCCTTCCGCAACAGCCAGTAGCAATGGGCATTGAGGGCGTTGCGGCTGGCGTCTTCCTGTCGCCAGAGAAAATAGTCGCGCACCAGCGCAGCGGTCGGCAGTTGGCTGATACGGCAATCGAACGCGGCGATACCCCCCAGCCGCAGCGAAAACACCGCGCTGGCTTCACCCGCCAGTACGGAATTCAGTTTCCGCAATTTGCGATGAAAAACGTTCGTCTCCAGACGGAACAACAACGAGATTTCGTCACTTTGCGTATAACCGTAGATGAACTCGAAATTACCATTCATGAGGTGTTCGACGACCGCGACCATATGATCGCGGAAACGCACATCAAAGGGCGCTTCGAACTGGTAAATCTCCTTGGTGAGCCGATGAAAGCTGCGTCCATCAAGGCGCGCCACCATGTAGATACCCGGCAAGACACAATGGTCGTGCGCGGTCTCAAAGAGACGCATTTTGGTATCAAAGTCATCGAAATTCATAATGCTCCCACTCTCCAGGGAGAACAATCAAAGGTGTTTTCCGGCGTGATGCGGACGAAGTTCAGGACATCAAAACCTTCATCGAATTCGGGTAGTTCGAGTTTCTTTGTCGCGCTCTTGAGGGCAAGGTCAGGTACACAAGCTTTTGCGTGACGCTGGGCGTTGCGTTGCAAGGCGTCGTCGATGCGAGATTCAAAAAAATATCCGTGAATCCGAAAACCGGCGGCACACGCAGGGACGATGTAGCGGGCGCGTTCTGCACGGGTGAGGTTCGTGTTGTCGATGACACATTTCGCCTTGGCGTCCAGACAGGCATTAAAGAGCAACTTCTCCCGATGCCGCGTTTTGAGCATGTCGAGGTTGAGCCGCAGATGGGAATCCGAAAATCGCTCACGCCAGAATGACGATTTCCCGGTGGCCGGAATGCCGATGAAAACAAGAAGTTCCATGCTGGAAATACCGTTGAATTAATTAAATAACATACATCTGTGTATACCGCACACGACAAGATTACAACAAAATCTTGATGGCAGGCAATGTGACTCACGTCACACATTGGTCGAGACGGGAAGAATCGAACTTCCGCCATCCTGCGTATGAAGCAGGCGTTCTAGCCGCTGAACTAGGTCTCGCCATAAAACTGGCGCCGACAGGAGTCGAACCTGCATCCCCCTGAATCGTAATCAGGTGCTCATCCAGTTGAGCTTCGGCGAGAAAAATTTAAGCCCGCGCATGGCCGCTGCCTTTCGTTCGGGAACCACCCGGACACCAACAGCGCGTTTTCTCCCCTGCGCGGTGGGGTTCGGTCTGGCTTGACCGAGCTTTCGTTGCCGCTTGTTCTACGAGAAGTCGACGAATCGACTTCCCTTGTTACTGGTCTCGCGCCACCGACTCGAACGGTGATCTTCCTGACCCCAAATCAGGCGACTTGCCAATTAGCCCAACGCGAGAATAAGACGTTTGCCCATGAAAAAACCCGGATCGCTGTTCGCGTATCCGGGTTTTGTGAGGACGGTAGCTCTGGAACTACCTGATGACAGTCATCATCCTCCCGGATCGCTTGGCAGCACGATATCAAGGGGTCGTGGCATGGGGTTGTTGCGCGCGATTTTGCCTGCGTTTCGCATGGAAACGACGGGCGCAAAACGGCGCGGCAGCCCCGCTTGGGCTGTCGCGTGCGCGCTCGCAAATCCATGAGAAAACGTCTGCAAAAGTTTCATTTCTGGCTGTCCGTGAACAATGTTTGCGGGATGACTGCCAAGGCACCAACCGCGTCCATGGATGCAGAGTCTGCCAAAGCCCAAGCCTGCCGTCAACATAAAAATGGAAAAATTTTGCATTCAACGCAAAATTATTGTGGCAAAGAAGGGGCGCCGCTACAATGCACACATGCCGACCAAACCCCAACCCCGACGAAAAATCACTTGGCGCGTGCGCGTCTTGATGGCAGAGCGCGGCGTGCGCTCTGTCTCCGAACTGGCCCGGCGCCTCGAACAAGCGGGCGTCTCGATTTCCATCGCCCAGCTTGGTCGTCTCATTGATGGCAAAACCCGGTCGTGGAATCAGGAAGTCATCGAAGGGATGCTGGTTGTCCTGGATTGCGAACTCGCGGATTTGTGGCGTTCCGAGATGGCGTAAAGGGGAAGCCAGCGCACCAATCCTGTGTTTGCCACAAGCACCAGATCCCGCCAGCCTCCCGGTTACGCGCTTGTCACGGATTTTTAGACTTGTCCGGTTGTTGATGGGCCGAAAATCAAACGTTATGAGCAGCTTGCAACTCTGTATCCCAAGGGCTACATTCTTGGTCTAAATACTATTTATTGGTGCCTTGAGGCTACAATGACAACGCTTGCCGATGTTGCCGAGATGCTCAAACAAGCCCGCCGCGACGCGCATCTGAGCCAGGAGGCTCTCGCCCAAAGAGCGGGCGTAGCGCGCACAACCGTGGCACGGATGGAGACATTAGCCAAAGGTGACATGAGCGTGTCGGCGCTGGTTCGTCTGCTCGAAGCTGCGGGCTACGAACTGAAACTCGTGAAGCGGGGCCATGTCCGCACGCTTGAGGACGTTCTTGCCGAACAGCGTCGGGGTGATGTGTGATGAAACTTGATGTTCAGGTCAGCGGGAAAAACACGGCCCAACTCTATCGAGAGCGCGATGAGTATGTTCTTAAGTATCTTCCTGACGCTGATCCCGCCAATTTTGTCAGCCTGCTGATGCCGGTACGCGAAGAGCCTTGGCGCTGGCCGCGCGATCTGCACCCTTTCTTCCGCCAGAACCTGCCCGAAGGCTACCTGCTCAATGTCATCCGTGAGGAATTCGGCCCGCAGTTGGATGGCACCGACCTGTCCTTGCTGGCGGTGGTCGGCGGCATGGGCATTGGGCGCGTCACCGTCACGCCCGAGGGCGGCAAACCGGCGACGGAGATGGAACCATTGCAGATTGAGCGCCTGCTGAAAGCAGACAACACCAGCGAACATTTCACGATACTGGTACGCCGCTACGCATGCGCCTCGATCTCGGGGATGGTACCCAAATTCATCGCGCAGCAAGACACTCCGGCTGATGCAACTGGCCCGCTGGGCAAACCCACGCTACGCACCAGCCGCCACATCATCAAGGGATCAGACGACAACACCCCCTATCTCGGTTTTAACGAGTTCTACAGTATGCGTGTGCTGGAGTCGCTGAGCGTCGTACCCGTCGCCAGAACGCACATGTCTGACGATGGTCGCGTGCTGGTGGTTGAACGTTTTGACGTTGATGAGCACGGCGTTCCCTCGCACGGGCTTGAAGATGCCTGCGGCCTGCTGGGTTTGCCTCCGCACGAGAAGTACGCAACGACCACCGAGAAGGCACTGAACGCCACGCGCGCTTATAAGTGATTGAAGTGGCAAAGAACGAACCGCGCTGGCGTACTGTTGCCAAGCAGATGATGCATGCGTGGAACGAGGGGATGTCATCATTGCGCGATCCAAAACGGGCGGCGAAGTTCAGGGGGTTGGACGCTGCTATCGCGGCGGCGGGATTTTCTGACCCGGAACCGCCTGAGCGAGTACGCGTGGCGGTTGGGCGGTCGGAGTTGCTTGCGGTGCCACGAAAGAACAGGCGGAAAAACGTGGGTTGAGTACAATTTTCTCGCAACGCTGCTGATGGCCGACCTTCATGCGGACAATTGACCCTCATCGTCTTTCAAACGCGAGAAACTCCTTGAGGCCAAAGACCTGACCTCTCCGCAAGCTGCCAACGCAGCACTTTGACACAAGTGTTACATATGCTATAGTTCGGTCACGACTACGCCCTGTACGCAGCAATTCATCCGCTGGCTGTTAGGGTGAAAAAACCGGCGCAAGCCGGTTTTTTCGTTTCTGGATATCTCTCGCCTTCCCATGCGAACAGCGTTCTTCGTTGATGGCTACAACCTGTTCTATGGCTTGCTCGCAGGCACGCCATACAAGTGGCTCGATCTGCGTGCATTGCTTGCACACATCACCCACGTTCAAGAACCTCGCTCCGAACTGGCATCCGTCAGCTACTTTACCGCCAGTGTCAAACCTGCCTTGGCAACACGCGGAATTGTCTCGAAGGAAGCCCAAGACACTTACATCCGGGCGCTGAAAGCGACAGGGGTGGAAGTTTTCTTTGGACGGCATCGTCTGGAACCTGGACGTGCGCCACGTTTTATCAACAGAACGACGCCGCCCTCAAGGCTCGATCAGGTCGACATCTGGCGGCTCGAAGAGAAAGAGACGGACGTCAATCTTGCCATCAGCATGTACCGTCTGGCCGCCAAACAGGCTGCATTGCCCCCCGAAGACCAAATTCAACAACTCGTACTGGTATCTGCCGATACGGACATGATGCCTGCCCTGAGCGCGATCCGAGAGGATTTTCCAGACCTCACGGTAGGCGTCATCCTGCCACATCGACGGGAGCGTAAATCACAAGACGCACTGAAAGGGCTTGCCCACTGGATACGCCACCACGTCACCGAAGAAGAGCTTCAACGACACCAGTTTCCACCTCGTATTGCAATCGGAAGTAAAAAGCCCGCTTGCAAACCGGACTACTGGTAACGATGTCTGGAAAATTCAGGTGAAGTGGCGTACTTCTGCCAAGTCGCGATTATCTTGAAATTTGTGTCTCAAGGGCTACATTTACACCCAATACTCCTTAATCTGACGCACAAGGGACACAATGACGACGCTTGCCGATGTTGCCGAGATGCTCAAACAAGCCCGCCGCGACGCGCACATGAGTCAGGCACTACTGGCAGCGGTGCTCAATATGAGCCTGTCGACCGTGCGGCAGTGGGAGAACGGCGACAAGAAGCCAAGCGGGTCATCGCAAAAACTCCTGCATCTCATTGAGAGCAAGGGGCTTGAGACGGTGCTTTGTTTGAGGGGCGCACGGCATCTAACTCCCCCTCACCCCCGCTTCGCCAGCGCCCTCGTCATCCGCGCCAGCGCCTCGTCCAGTGTTGCCCGCGCGCAGCCGAAATTGAGTCGCACAAAGCCGGGCAGGCCGAAGGCTTTGCCGTCTGACAGGCCAACGCCTGCGGCCTCGAAGAATTCTGCGGGGTGTTCCAGTCCGGCGGCGCGGCAGTCGATCCAGGCGAGGTAGGTGGCCTCGGGGGGGGAGGTGCTCAAACCCGGCATGGCGGCGACGGCTTCGACGACGCGATCCCGGTTGCCGCGCAGGTAGGTGATCAGCTCGCGCCGCCACGGTTCGCCTTCGCGGTAAGCGGCTTCCGCCGCGACGAAGCCGAGGACGTTGATCTCGGGCACGATGCCGCGCATGGCGTGGCGGAAGCGGGCGCGCAGGCCGGGGTCGGGGATGATGGCGATGGCGCAGTAGAGCGCGGGGATGTTCCAGACTTTGGAGGGGGCCATCAGGGTGATGGTGCGGCGGGCGACTTCGGGGGCGAGCGCGGCGATGGGGCGGTGCTTTTTGTCCGGGTCGAGCACGAGGCCGCAGTGGATTTCGTCGCTGCAAATGATCAGCTCGCGCTCGGCGGCGAGCTCGGCGATCCAGCGCAGTTCGTCTTCGTCGAAGACGCGGCCAACCGGGTTGTGCGGGTTGCACAGCATGAACAGGCGGGTGCGGGCGTCGATGGCGGCGGCGGTGGCGGCGCGGTCCCATTGCCAGCGCGTGCCGTCGAAGGTGAGCGGCGCTTGCACGAGGCGGCGGGCGTTGTTGCCGGGGGCGCTGAAGAAGGGCGGGTAGACCGGGCTGGCGGTGAATACGCCGTCGCCTTCTTCGCCGACTGCGCGGCAGGCGAGGTTGAAGGCGGAGACGACGCCGGGCAGCCAGATCAGCCAGTCGGGGTCGATGTGCCAGTCATGGTCGCGGGCGATGTGGGTGATGACCGCGTCGATGAGGGACGGCCACGGGTGGGTGTAGCCGAAAACGCCATGCTGGATGCGTGCGCTGAGTGCTTCGAGGACGGGCGGCGGGGCGGGGAAGTCCATGTCGGCCACCCACATCGGCAGGATGTCGCGCCCGGCGTAGCGGCCCCATTTTTCGCCGGGGACGTCTCGCCGCTCCGGGTGGTTATCAAAATCATAGAGCATGGGGGCGAATTTCCTTCGTGAGTTTTGCCATGAGCAAAAATCGTAAGTGTAACGTGACTGATCTCATGTCCCGGCATGTTGCTGCCGGGGCTATACTCTAAAAAAGATAATCCCAAAACAAAAACGGGAGAGAGGGGGAGCTGATGCAGGATATCGTGGTGTATGACGATGGTGTGGTTGCTGTGGACTCAGGGTATGGCGACCGGTCGCGGCTGGCGGCGGTGCATCTGGTGGTTGATAACGGGCGGGTGGCGGTGATTGATACCGCGACCAACGCTTCGCTGCCGCACATTCTCGCCGTGCTGGCGCGGTTGAACATTCCGCCCGAGGCGGTCGATTGGGTGATTCTCACCCACCTTCATCTCGATCATGCCGGGGGCGCGGGCAGTATGATGTGCGCGTTGCCGCGGGCGCAACTGGTGGCGCATCCGCTGGGGCGGCGTTATCTGGTGGAGCCGACGCTCTTGTGGGAAAGAAGCGTGGAGCTGTATGGCGCCGAGCGCACGTTCCGCTTCTACGGTTGCCTGATTCCGGTCGATGGGAGCCGCATCGTGGATGCCTGGGACGGGCAGGAGCTGAGCCTGGGTGAGCGCACGCTCCGCCTGCTCGCCGCGCCGGGGCATTCCCGCGATCACATTGTGGTTTGGGATGAAGTGGCGCAGGCGTTTTTCACCGGCGACGCCTTCGGGGTGTCGTATCGCGAGCTGGATGCCGATGGGCGTGAGTTCATTTTCCCGAGCACTTCGCCGCATCAGTTTGAACCTGACGACATGCTGGCGACCATCGAGCGCATGTTGGCGTTTTGTCCGCAGGCGATGTATCTGTCCCGCTTTGGTCGGGTGAGGGAGGTGGCGCGTCTGGGCGTGGATTTATACCGTCTGATTCATGCCCATATCGCGGTGGCGCAGGCGGCGCGTGGTGAGGGGGTGGCGCGCCATGTCGATATCCTGTCCGGACTGGAGCAGCTCGTGCGCGAGGAATGTGTGCGCCAGCAGTGGGGACTCGGCGAGGAAGCCGCGCTTGAGTTGCTGCGCCTCGACCTCGCGTTTAACGCACAGGGGTTGGGGATGTGGCTGGACGACTGTCAGCGTTCGCAAAGTGCCGTTGCCGCCTGAATTGCCAACGACAACTGTAGACATCGACCCCGCCCGCCGCTTTGGCGGCATGGCGCGTCTTTACGGCGAGGCGGCGATTCCGCGCCTGGCTGCGGCGCGGGTGTGCGTGGTGGGGATCGGCGGCGTGGGCTCGTGGGTGGTCGAAACCCTGGCACGCAGCGGTGTGGGCGCGCTGGTGCTGATCGACCTCGACAATATCGCCGAATCCAACATCAACCGCCAGATTCACGCCTCCGACGAGACCCTGGGGCAGGCCAAGGTGGCGGCGATGGCGGCGCGTATCCGCAGCATCAATCCGACCTGCCGGGTCGAGACGGTGGAAGATTTCCTCACCCCGGAGAATGTCGCCGATCTGCTCCACGATGTTGATCTGGTGGTCGATGCCATTGATAACGTGCGCGCCAAGGTTGCGCTGGCCGCGCATTGCCGCCAGCAGCGCCTGGCCCTGATCATGGCGGGCGGGGCGGGGGGCAAACGTGATCCGCAACAGATCCGGGTGGGGGATCTGGCACATACCATCAACGACCCGCTGCTGTCCAAAGTCCGGGCACGCCTGCGCCGCGAGCATGGTTTTCCGCGCGAGCCGAAAAAGAAATTCGCCATTGAAACGGTTTATTCCATCGAACCCCCGCGTCTGCCCGCAGCGGCCTGCGATGCCGCGCCCGGGCAGGGCATGCAAGGCTTGTCATGTGCGGGCTACGGTTCGAGCATGGCGATGACGGCGAGTGTCGGGCTGTTCATCGCCGCACGGGCGCTTGAGCGCCTGCTGGTGGGGGCGACATGAGCGCCGCCGCCCTGATTCTGCTCGGCCACGGCGCACGCGACCCCGCCTGGGCGCAGCCCTTGCAGCGGATTCGGCAACAGGCGCTCGCGCTCGCCCCCGGGGGGGTGGTTGAGCTGGCATTTCTGGAATTCATGCGCCCGACGCTGGAAGATGCCGTCGCGGCGCTGACGGCGGCGGGCGCACGGCGGATTCGCGTGGTGCCGGTGTTTCTGGCCCAGGGCGGCCATCTCAAGCGCGATCTGCCGCTGCGCATCGACGCTTTGCGTGGGGAGCATCCGGGCTGCGAGCTGGAGGTGAGCGCGGCGGTGGGGGAAGACGCCGGGGTGATTGCGGCGATTGCCGCATGTGCGCTGGCGACGAAGACGAGCTGACGTAGCGCATGTGACAAGACGTATCGCAATTGTGGCGAAGTGCTCAATGAAGGTAGCTGATGTAGCGCATGTGACAAGGCGTTACGTTACAATGGCAACGTTCGTATATCAGCGATGGTGAAACGCTCATGGATCACGCCTCTCCCCGGGATCGCCGCCTCGACCGCCGCATCCCTCTCGGCTGTATTGCCCATATCAATTCTCGTGATGGCGGTAAGGTGCAAGCGGAGTGTATCGAGCTGAGCGTAAGCGGAATGACGCTGCACGCCAACTTTGTTCCCGGCGAGGGCGAGGTGATCGAAGTTGCGATCTCCCAGCCCAACGAGAGCATCGACCGCCCGCCACTGGTCACGCGCCTGAAGGTCTCGCGCTGCTTTGCCCTGCCCGATGGCCGCTACGAAATTGGCGGCAACATCGTGCGCGTGGTGGGCTGACGCATACTGGCCTGCGCCGCTCAGGGCGAGTTTGAACCCCGGCCTGAACGGTTGCTGACAAAGGGCGTGGTAGTGGCATAATCGGGCATAACCGGGCATAAACGCTCAGCGCTGCGGGGGGTGTGCTCCCCGCGTGGCGCGTCTTGCACGAATTGTCAGGGCACACCTCAGCGTGACACAAGCGCGTTGCGAAGTTCTCGTGCGAGACCCTTCAGGCTGCCTCGATAGAGCCAGATGACGCCGCAGATTCCGTAAAGCGCCAACGACGCCGGTGCATTGGCAGAGCGCATGGCATGCAAGGCTTCCGGGTCTTTGAAATACCAGTAAAAGGCATAGCAGCCGTCAACCGACAGCCAGGTAAAGAACGCAGCCAGAGGCAATAGCCGCCATTTGCGCTCCAGAAGTGTCCGAAGGCTGCACGGGGCAGTCCAATAGGTGAGTCCGGCCATGATGAAGCTGATCGGGATGTCCCAATCGGGCGCAGGCGTGTAGATCGAACCAAGAATGAGAAGGGCAATGCCACAAGCCAGGGAGGCAAGCTTCCAGGGCCGAAGGTATTCAGTAGGCGAGTAAAAGAATTTCAAATTGTCAGGCACAAAAAGGCTGATTCAGGGCTGCGGATCCGGGCGCCACACGGCGACCCATTCGATTCCGTCGTCGTCTTCGTCACCGCCGACATCCTCGTGCGTGGCGATATTGATGCCAAGTTCAGGGCACTCCTGCCCATCTACGTAATGCTCCGGTTCCGTGAAGGTGTAGCCACGAGCCTCAAGGAGAGGGGCAAGCTCGGACCAGGTGGTGTCGTGAAGTTCCAGTCCGTCTAAATGCACCGACCCATTGATGCACATGATTTGTTCGAGGGTGTCGGCGTCGTCGTAGCGCAGGAATACCATTCTGTCGTCGTGATCGTACTGATCCTCGCTCGCTCCCCGCCCGTTGTCCGGCGGGGGAAAGTGCTGCGCCATCGCTTGACGTACCTCGGCACGCGGCGCACCAACGACAATTTCCGTTTCACCGATGCGTATTCCGCGACGGGGTAGAAGTTCCCAGTTCATATCGTTCCTCCAGTTGATTGATGCTTTCTATGTTGGACGCCTCACTGCACGCTGAAAGGAAGAGTTGTCCAACGGAACCAAGAACCGGCAGGCCGATCTGCTCCCGAAGCGCCACTGCCTCGCTAGACAGCGACAGGAGCCGCTCGCTACGCTCGCCGATTTGGTGCGGTCTAATACAGTCGGGATGGAATGCGGAGTTGAAGAACAGCAGATCTCCATGCTGCGCGGTGTACGGCAACGCGTCCGTGAGCAACTCCAGCAGTTCCTTTTCAGTGACCGCGAGCTGAGTCTCTAGTTTAGCTTGGCGAGATGCTTTCATTGGTGCCTGACGTTGGCGTTAAGCGGTGCCGCGACAGCGGCGTCCGTTTGAACGATCAGATTCTCTGCTACTTGTTGCGCAGCAGCGTCCACAGCGTGGCGATCACGATGCCGGTGAAGGTGACGAGGCCCCAGTTGGCAATCGACAGGCCGAGAAACGTCCATTCGACCGCGCTGCAATCTCCCGCGCCGTGGAAGAGCTTGGGCAGCCACTCGGTAAATGGCAGGCTATCCATCAGATAACCGAAACCGGGGCCGCATTCGGCGAATTCCGGCGGGTTCAGTTGCAGCCAGCTCTGGCGCACCGCCACGCCACCTCCGGCGAGGGCGATGAGGGCGACGAGGGCGCCGTAGATTTTGGCGCCGCGGTTGTGCAGGGCGCCGATGAGGGCGACCAGACCTACGCCGATCAGGGCGCAACGCTGCATGATGCACATCGGACAGGGTTGCAGACCTTTCACCTCTTGCAGGTAGAAGACCCCGAAACACAGCTCGCCCACACACAGCAGAACGAGGAGGAAAAAGAGGGGGCGGGGCGAGGGATACAGCAGGGCGGCAAGGAGTCTGTACATGGCGGGCTTTGAGTCGGGGCAGGGCAGGGTTCGCGCATTATCCCCCATAACTATCCGGCTGCGGGCTGCCATAGTCACGGAAGCGCTCGATTGCGTCCGCCATCTCTGCGCGGGTGAGCAACACCGGCGCCCCAAGCTGGCAGGCGCGCCAGTATTGCTCGCACAGGGTCTCAAACTCTTCGGCCAGGGCCAGCGCGTGGTCGAGTCCGTGCCCGTACACGACCATGCCGTGGTTGGCGAGCAGACAGGCCGAGCGTGCCTCCAGCGCCGCGAGCGCGGTGTGGGAGAGGGCCTCGGTGCCAAAGGTGGCGTAGGCCGCGCAGCGCACGGTGTCGCCGCCAAAGCGCGCGATCATGTAATGAAAAGGCGGAATCTCCCGGCGCAGGCAGGCCAGCGCGGTGGCGAACGGTGCGTGGGTGTGAATGATGGCTGCGGCGGCGGGAAAGCGGCGGTAGATATCGCGGTGAATGCGCCACTCGGACGAGGGCGCGCGTCGTCCGCAGGGCTGTCCGTCCATCGTCATGCTGACCATGTCGGCGGTCGTGCACGCCGCCGGAGCCATGCCACTCGGGGTGATGAGGAAATCCGCGCCGTCACGCACGCTGACATTGCCCGAGCTGCCGACGTTGAGGCGGTGGTCGACCAGGGTGTGCGCGGTGGCGAGGAGCGCCGTGGCCAGGGGCTCGTTCATGCCAGCGCCTCGCGCAGATGGTCGGCGGTGAATATGCCGCGCTCGGTGATGAAGCCGCTGATGAGCTGCGCCGGGGTGAGATCGAAGGCCGGGTTGGCGACCTGGGTGTCGGCCGGGGCAAGCGCCACCTGGCGGCTGTTGCCGTCACCATCGACGCCGCACACTTCGAGCACTTCGGCGGCGCTGCGTTCTTCGATCGGGATGGCTGCGGCATCGGGGGCGCTGAAATCAAACGTAGACCGTGGCGCGGCGATATAAAACGGGACGCCGTTGGCCTGCGCCGCGAGCGCCTTCAGATAGGTGCCGATTTTGTTGGCGGTATCGCCATTGGCGGCAATGCGGTCCGCGCCGGTGATCACCACGTCGACCTCGCCCCGCGCCAGCAGCAGCCCGGCGGCGTTGTCGGCGATCAGGCGGTGCGCTACGCCGCCGCTGCGTAATTCCCAGGCCGTGAGCAGGCCCTGATTGCGCGGGCGGGTCTCGGAGACGATGACTTCGGGCGCCAGCCCGGCAGCGTGGGCGGCGTAGATCGGCGCGAGCGCCGTCCCGGCCCCCAGGGTGGCGAGCCAGCCGGCATTGCAATGGGTCATGATCCGCAGCGGCCTGCCCGCACGGGGCGGCAGCGTGCGCAGCAGGGCCAGCCCGTGTGCGCCGATGGCGGCGCAGGTGGCGGCGTCTTCCGCGCCGATGGTGGCCGCCTCCGTCCATGCCGCTGCGGCACGTTGGGCGACGGGCAGCGGGCGCAGGCGTGCCGCCATGCGCGCCAGCGCCCAGGCGAGGTTGACCGCGGTGGGGCGCGTCGCCCCCAGGGTGGCGAGGGCATGTTCGAGTTGCGGGTCGCGGGCGTCGGCACTGAGCGCGAGCGCCACGCCACAGGCTGCGGTACAGCCGATCAGGGGTGCGCCGCGCACCTGCATCGTGGTGATGGCGTGCGCCACTTCTTCCAGCGTGGTGAGGCGTCGCTCCACGCGCTGCCAGGGCAGGGCGGTTTGATCGAGGATGACGAGACTGTCACCGTTGCGACACAAGGTCGGCACGGGCTGAGAAAACAAAAACATATTGGCTCCAACAGAGCAGTCAGTATATAGTCCTGACGCAGATTCCTCGCAGTGAGTCGGGTGCGCGAGGAAACAAGGCGGGGGAGCATGCGGCTTCCGGCAAGATTTTCAGGTCATCGGGCTGCGGTGTTCGGTGCGATGGTGCTAGAATCCCGCCAGGAATGTTTCTGTTTATTTCAAACAACAACTCACTCGGTTGAGGACAAGCATGAATAAAGGTGAATTCGTCGAAGCGCTGGCTGATCGTCTGGATGTCTCCCGTGCGCAAGCTGAACGTGCGCTGGGTGGCGTGCTCGAAATCATTGCTGAACAACTGGCGGAAGGAGACAAAGTCGCCTTCACCGGGTTTGGTTCGTTCGAGGTCTCGAAACGTGCGGCGCGTACCGGGCGTAACCCGCGCACCGGCGATGCGATCAAGATCGCTGCATCCAGCGTGCCCAAGTTTACGGCTGGCGCGACGCTGAAGGCTGCGGTCAACAAGTAACCAACCTGATTAGTCGGGCCAGGCGCCCGGAACGGCAAGGATGACTTCCTGCCGTTCCGGGCGTTTGTGCGTTACGGGTGCGTTACGGGTGCGTTTTGGGCTGTTTTGGACTCGTCCCGGCTCAGTCCTGGTGTCGCGTGGCGCGGATGGCCTTGACTTCGTCCGGGCGTAACTCGGTAGCGAGACGGTCGAGGACGCCATTTACGAAGCGGTGGGCGTCGGTGCCGCCGTATTTTTTGGTCAGTTCGATCGCTTCATTGATGACCACCTTGTAGGGGGTCGCAATGTCGAGCTTGAGTTCGTGCGCGGCAAGCAGCAGGATGGCATGCTCGACCGGCGACAATTCGCTGACCTCGCGTGACAGGAAAGGCGCAAAGCGGGCGCGCAGGGTCTCGGCTTCATCTATCGTGCCGCACAGCAGGTGGGTGAAGAACTCGACATCGACCTCATCCGCGCGGGGCGCGGTCTCTTCTTCCGCCTCCACGGCAACAAATTCTTTCAGGATGGCAAGCTGCACGGCGGCAGGCTGATCAATCCAGTCTGCCGTCGTGACAGCATGGCTGCCCGTCGGCGTGGCGCTTTGCAGCAGCCATTGATACACCCCCTGCAGGGCGAGCTCGCGCGCACGGCGGCGAATGATGCGTTCCCCCTGGCTCATGGCAATTTCGCCAGCAAGCGGGCCATTTCTACCGCGACCCGGGCGCAATCGCGCCCTTTTTCCTGCATCCGGGCCAGCGCCTGGTCATCGTCTTCGGTGGTCAGCACGCCGTTGGCGATGGGCAGGCCGTGGTCGAGGGTGACGCTGGTGATGCCCGAGCCGGTTTCGTTGGAAACCAGCTCAAAGTGGTAAGTTTCGCCGCGGATGACGGCGCCGAGCGCGATCAGGGCGTCGAATTTGCCTGAGCGTGCCAGCTTTTGCAGCACGACCGGGATTTCCAGCGCGCCGGGCACGGTGGTGATGCGGATCAGGTCGGACGACACGCCAAGCCGGGTCAACTCGGCGATACAGGCGTCGAGCAAGCCTTCGCACACGTCAGGGTTGAAACGGCTCATGACCACGCCTATGCGCAGGCCACGGCCATTGAGGCTGGTGAGGTCGACTTCGTATTCCGCAATATTGTCGTAGTGGGGCATGATGTCTCGCTGCAGGGTAAAACGGTTGGTCGGCAGATTAGTTGGCGTAATTGGTGAAGCCGGTGATTTCGAGGCCGAAACCGGCCATGCTGGGCATCTTGCGCGGGCTGGCGAGCACCCGCATTTTGCCCACTTTCAGGTTGCGCAGGATTTGCGCGCCGATGCCAAACAGGCGTCCGTCCCAGCGCGTGGGCGGCAAACCCTCGCCGGTGAGGCGGGCGAGCAGCTCGTGCCCGCTCTGTGGGCGGTAGAGCAGCACGATCACCCCGGCTTCGGCCTTGGCCAGACTGGCGAGCGCATCGTTGATCGGGAAAGTGTGGGCGCCGCTGGCCGGGTCAAGAAAATCGACGAAAGCAACCGGCTCATGCACACGCACCAGGGTTTCGCGCTCGGGGCGAATCTCGCCGTGGGAGAGGGCGAAATGCACATCGCCCGAGGTCTTGTCCTCGAAGGCGGTGAGCTGGAAACGTCCGTGCGGGGTGGTGACTTCCTTGGTGGCGATCTGCTCCACCAGATGTTCGGTGGCGGCGCGATATTCGATCAGGTCGCGGATGGCGCCGATCTTGATGCCGTGCGTTTTGCCGAATTCGACCAGATCGGGCAGCCGCGCCATGGTGCCGTCTTCCTTGAGCACTTCGCAGATCACCGCCGCCGGTTCCAGCCCGGCAAGCTGGGTGAGGTCGCACCCGGCCTCGGTGTGCCCGGCGCGAATCAAGACCCCGCCTCTCTGGGCCGTGAGCGGAAAAATGTGACCGGGGGCGACGATGTCTTCCGGCCTGGCGTTGCGGGCGACCGCCACCTGCACCGTGCGCGCCCGGTCATGCGCCGAAATGCCGGTGGTGACGCCGGTGGCCGCTTCGATCGAGGCGGTAAACGCGGTGCCGTGCGGCGCACGATTGTCGCGCACCATCTGCTCCAGCCCCAGCTGCGCGCAGCGCTCGGCGGTGAGGGTCAGGCAGACGAGGCCGCGCCCGTGCGTGACCATGAAATTGATCGCTTCCGGGGTGACAAACTCCGCCGCCATCAGCAGGTCGCCTTCGTTCTCGCGGTCTTCGTCATCGACCAGAATGACGATGTGACCGGCACGGATTTCGTCGATGATCTCGGAGATCGGCGACAGGGCGCTGATTTTGCCGCTGTCCTGCTGGGGGGGAATATGGTGGAGCTGCGCACTCATGCTTGACGCCTCCGTGCTGTATCAGGGAAATGAGGGGAAAAACGAGGGAAAAACACCGTTCAGACTTGGGCGGGATCCTGTCCGGTGCGCCACGCCACCATGCGCTCGACATAGCGGGCGATGAGGTCGATCTCAAGGTTCACCGTGCTCCCCGCCTCCAGGTGCTTGAGGTTGGTGGCCTCGATCGTGTGCGGAATCAGATTGATCGAAAAATCGCGCCCGTCGACCTGATTGACCGTCAGACTCACGCCATTGACCGTCACCGAGCCTTTGCGGGCGATGTAGCCCGCGATGCTCTCCGGCGCCCGCACCACCAGCTCGAAACTCTCCGCCACCGGCACAAACTTCACCACCTCGCCGATGCCATCCACGTGCCCGGTGACAAGGTGCCCGCCGAGCCGGTCCGAGAGCGCCAGCGCCTTTTCCAGATTCACCGCGCTGCCGACATGCTCCAGCCCGACGGTGCAGTTGAGCGTCTCACGCGAGACGTCGAACCTCACCCGCTGGCCTGTCCGTTCAATCACGGTGAGGCACACGCCACTGTTGGCGATGCTGTCACCGATGGCGACATCGCCCAGATCGAGATTGCCCACCTCGACGGTGAGGCGCAAGCCATCGCCCAGTGGCTCGACGTGTTCGATACGACCGACTGCGGCCACGATACCTGAAAACATGGGGAAACCTGCAAAAGTCAAAGCGTCAAATTGTAGACGTATTTGCAGACTTATTGCAGTGCACGATTCAGCACCGCGCCAAACTCTGCTGCCGGCACAAAGCCGACGACGCGCAAATCCGTGCGTTCCTTGCCCCTGGCGTCAAAAAACACGATGCCGGGCGGGCCGAACAGACCGAAACGGGCGAGCAGGGCGCGGTGCTCGGCGTTGACGGCGGTCACATCCGCCTGCAGGCGCAGCATCCGCCCCATTTGGGCCGCAACCACCGGGTCGGTAAACGTGTCGCGCTCCATTTCCTTGCACGACACGCACCAGTCCGCATAAAAATCGAGCATCACCGGGCGCTCGGTAGCCGCCAGGCGGGCGTCGAGTTCGGCGATGGATGCGACGGGCTCGAACCCGGGCGCTTCGACCGCCGCTGCGGCGCTGGCGCGTAAGCCTGCGAGCGGCTGCAACGGATCGCGCGACCCCGCCAGTGCCCCCACCAGCATGGCGATGCCCGTGACCAGCAGCGTCACCCCCACGCCCTTCCAGAACCGTGTCCACGCCTTGGCCGTCGGCGGCAAAGGGTCAAGCGCGGAGAGAAAAATGCCGGAAAAGAGCAACAGCAGCGCCCACCCCAGCATGGTCGCAAACGCAGGCAAAACCGGGCTCACCACCCACAAGGCCACCGCCAGCAACAGCACCCCCGCCGCCTTTTTCACCCCTTCCATCCACGGCCCGATTCTGGGCAACACCGAGCGCGCCGCCAGCGCGATCACAATCAGCGGCGCCCCCATCCCCAGCGCCAGCACAAACAGCGCAAACCCGCCCAGCACCGCGTCGCCGCTTTTGGCGATATAGAGCAGCGCCCCGGCCAGCGGCGCGGTCACGCACGGGCCGACGATCAGCGCCGACAACACCCCCATCACCGCCACCCCGCCGAGATGCCCGCCCTTTTCCCGGTTGGCGCTATCCGCGAGCCGACTTTGCAGCGCCGTGGGCAATTGCAATTCAAAAAAGCCGAACATCGACAGCGCCAGCACCACAAACAGCAAGGCAAACGCCGTCAGCACCCAGACGTTCTGCAGCACCGCAGCCAGCAAGGTTCCGGTCAGCCCCGCCGCCACCCCGGCCACGGCATAAGTCAGCGCCATCCCCAGCACATAAGCCATCGACAGCGTCAGCGTCCGCCCCCGCGACACAGGCCGCTCTGCGCCCACGATGATGCCGGACAAAATCGGAATCATCGGAAACGTGCACGGCGTAAACGCCAGCAGCAGCCCCAGGCCGAAAAAGCTCAACAGCACCAGCGGGCCACGCGCGCCGAACAGCAGCCCGGCGATGCGCCCGCTCTCATCCCCTTCCGCTTCCGCCACGGGTGGCGGCTCCGGACGGGGCGCGGCCCCCGCCGGGGAAAAAGCGCGTTCCAGCAGCGAACTCCCCCGCGTGACCGGGCTGGCGCGCAAATCAATCTCGACCCGCTGCGGCGTCGGCGGATAACAAATCCCGCCATCCCAACACCCCTGACTGGTGACAGTCAGCACAAAGCGGCTCAACCCCGGCGGAACCTCCACCGGCAGCAACATGCGCAAGCTGCCGCGATAAGTCTCAACCTCGCCGAAATAAGGGTCGGTTTTCATCTTGCCCGGCGGGCGCTCGACCTCGCCGGGTTTGACCTCCGCCGGTTCCGCCTCAAACTTGAAGCGGTCGCCGTACAGGTAATAGTCGGACGCGATCCTGAACTCGACCTCGACACTGCCAGCATCCAGCGCCCGGGCGCTGAGGACAAAAGCTTTTTCCGGTTCGAGCGGGTCAGCCGCACGGGCAAGCTGCCCCCCCGGCAGGGACAGCCAGAGCAGGATGGCGGCGAGGCAGGAGAGCAGACGATGGGACACGAGGAAGGTCGATGTATTCATGAGCGGGGACATTGTGCAACGTGGGCGCGGTGCGTACAACGTCGGGATGATCCGCCAGTGCAAAAAACCATGCGCGCCGCAGCGGGGCAAGTCGGCAAAGGCGAGACCAGACGGCACGAGAGCGGGGCGGCATTTGAGCGCGGTTTGAATGTCGGCAAGCAGGGTAATCACAAGGAGGCGATCAGCCAATTTACGCAAGCGATCAAGCTCGATCCAACAAACACAAGGGCTTATTACAATCGCGCTTGGCGATTTCAAAAAGGCGACAGAGGACGCTCGCAAAGCGTGTGATCTGGGCATTTGCGATGTGTTGGAATATATGGACAAAAACGGACAGATTAGCGATTAGCGGGGATTGAAGGGATCGATGGCGTCCTCGCCCGGCGCATCAAAATGCGTCAAAGACCGCAAAAAAACCAGAGCCAAGCCCGAAGGCCGGACGCTGGTTTAATGTATTACGACGGCTGCTTAGTTGATCAGTTCGCGCCAGGAGACACGGCCCTTGATACCTGCGCCGCCGCAGCCTTTGGCGTCCACACCTTCCTCAACGAGATTGCCATCAGAGGTTTGCGTCGTGAGAACGTATTTACCGCATCCCAGCACGAGACTCGTTGCAGACATGCCTTTCTCTTTTCTCCTGGGCGTGTGAAGAGCACCGGCAGCGTCCGGTACCAGGTCGCCGTCATTCACCTCACCATCATGGTTGCTGTCGAGGAATGGTACGGAGATGTTGCCGCCGGTGAAAGCATTCAGATAGTTGTAGTAGTGGTACCCGCCCTGATCGCAAGGATCTTTGGTCGGCACGTTGGAAATCACCCCAAGCACGGTTCCCGCTGCACCCATCCAGGCCACTGTCGCTTCGGAGTAGATCCGTTCGCCCGCATCATCAGGGTGGTTGTTGAAGTCGATGAACCAGCCTCGTTTGCTGTCCATGTCGCCAAGGGTTGCATTGGCGAACACGCTCTGCCCGCCTACGGTGACAACGAATGCGCGTTGGGCCAGGTCGGCGCGTTGAATCTTGGCGCCGTCATCATCAATCAAACCATACAGACTTTGCACGTCTATATTTTCTTTGTCGATGCTCTGCAGGAACTGACCCGTGCCGAAGAACACCCACACATCCCCGCTGGTGTCATTTTTCACTGCCACGGGAGCGGCGGTGATCGGCTGGGCTGGACTCGTCGCAGTAATTTTGGCGGTAAACATGGGGCTATTACTGCCGCCGAACCAGGCACGCCAGCCTGCAACAGAATCATTCTCGAAACGCCACA
>BNUB01000027.1 GCA_025997045.1 Betaproteobacteria bacterium | reverse complement strand
CAGCGACCTCAACGGGTCGCAGGTGGATGGAAGTCATGTTCGGCAGCGATCCCCGCCGATCTTTACCCCCTGAGCGGGATTTGCGGCGCTTGTGGGCGAAGCGCAGTTGTGCGATCAACTCACGGCGCAACTGGCCACGCGGCAAGGCGTAGAGCGCACAGTAAATGGTCTCATGCGAGAGGTGCCAGCCGGGTTCGTCAGGGCGCATGTGTCGCAGTCTGCCTGCTATTTGCTGCGGCGACCAGCTTTGTCCGAGCAGGTCGCATACACAGGCAAACAGCGGCGAGTCGGGGGGGAGCTTTCGCGGGCCTCGGCGACACCGCGCACGTGTGGCGACTCCCGCTCGCTGTGCATCGTAGCTGCGGGCGCTGGGCGCATTGCGGGCAATCTCCCGGGTAATGCTCGACGGCGCTCGATTGAGTTGCCGCGCGATCGCGCGGCAACTCAATCCAAGGTTCAACCCGCGCTGAATCTCGTTGCGTTCGCCTGTCACCATGTGTTCGTAGGTTTTTTTCATCCAGCACCCTACCAGATTTGGGGGTGTTGCACTTCATTATGGAGTCCGCCCCCTTTGAAATCAGGGCAATGTTGAAACTTACCAGACGGGATGCGTTTTTCCTGTTCAAGTCTTAATCCCTTTGAAATCAGGGCAATGTTGAAACGCCAAGGCGGCAGAATTCCCCTCTCCCGGCGCGGTCTTAATCCCTTTGAAATCAGGGCAATGTTGAAACCGAACGCCTAGAGGAACTGAAGAAGTTCCTCACGGTCTTAATCCCTTTGAAATCAGGGCAATGTTGAAACTACGCCGAAGACCTCAAGTATCTGCTCCGCGAGGGCGTCTTAATCCCTTTGAAATCAGGGCAATGTTGAAACGGAAAAGGCCGCTGCCTTCGCCGAAAAACTGGGGTCTTAATCCCTTTGAAATCAGGGCAATGTTGAAACTTATAACGCAATTTCAAATTGCGTTGAACAAATAATTGTCTTAATCCCTTTGAAATCAGGGCAATGTTGAAACGAAAACAGTATCAACCCTGCGGCGCGGCCCGAAGTCTTAATCCCTTTGAAATCAGGGCAATGTTGAAACCCTGGGGTGCTGGGTTGTTTTGTCGGCAGCGGAGGTCTTAATCCCTTTGAAATCAGGGCAATGTTGAAACCATACCAGATTCGCGCATTTCTGCGCTATAAGTCTTAATCCCTTTGAAATCAGGGCAATGTTGAAACTGCCCGTGATCGACCAAGCCATCGCCATCGTGCGGTCTTAATCCCTTTGAAATCAGGGCAATGTTGAAACTCAAAATGGATGTAATCGCCAACCTCAACACGTCTTAATCCCTTTGAAATCAGGGCAATGTTGAAACCTGTACGAATAGCCAACACCCCCCGCCCGGCCCCGTCTTAATCCCTTTGAAATCAGGGCAATGTTGAAACGGTTGAAATGGAAAATATCATTGCCGCCCTGGTGTCTTAATCCCTTTGAAATCAGGGCAATGTTGAAACTGGAGAAAATTTTACCACATGGGTACCTACCAAATGTCTTAATCCCTTTGAAATCAGGGCAATGTTGAAACTCAGTTTTGGATGATGAACAAAATCAACAGGTTGTCTTAATCCCTTTGAAATCAGGGCAATGTTGAAACCAAACTTCAAGCCCAATTAGATATGGCTCAAAAGTCTTAATCCCTTTGAAATCAGGGCAATGTTGAAACTCAGCGCCATGTATGCTACACAGATTAGAGACCGTCTTAATCCCTTTGAAATCAGGGCAATGTTGAAACTGACCACCCACAAAAAATCCTGAAAATACAACACCTTGCAAGGGGCGTTCGGGACTTTTCGTGGGCATCATCGAGCTTACCTCCAACCATGTGCATGTCGGATGACATGTTATCACACATCGACCATGCCGTGCCCTCCTGCGCGACATGGTGCAGACAAAAGCCAATATCATATTGTTAAAGAGCACGGCACTCACTGGCTCGCATCATAGTCCAGTTCGTAGCGCCCCAGACCGAAAACCGTCTCTTTGCCCACGTGCAACCACGTACCCATATACAGCGCAGGAAAAAAGGCAGTCAATTCGCCCGTGAGTTGCCAATCTCCCATAACGCCACCGAGTTTCATGACACGTTGCTGGCGCGATGAACGACGCCCCCAGTCACGCCATTGCAGGGCTTTTTCCCCTTCTCCTATACCAGCCGCTTGCTGTGCCATCGCCTTAAAATCCCACTCTGGTGCATGACCACCGTGGAGTTGGCTACTCAGTGCCACTCGCCGGATCGCCGCCGTAAGTAAAGATGCCGGGGTAAGCCTGGTCGCAGAAAGGGCATGACCATTATCCTGCAAACGCAACGGGCTGATGAAGCGCAGGCGGACGCTATTCAGCTTAGACACAGGCGGACAAACCGGCACGTGCAGGGGAATTTCAGCCAGCACATTATTTTCCCGTCGATAAAGCGCAACAGGCTCTCCTTGTGGCGGAAGATAATCAATATGGTTCAGTTCCGCCGTGCCAGCCTGCCCCCCTTGCGCTGGCCCCAGACCACGCCCGGCTGCCCGTCTCCACGCTTCAACGATGAGCGGAAATTCATATAACGCCCGCCCCATCAGCACCATGTTAAATTGCAAACACCCCCCGGTTTGCAGATGCCGCGCCCCCCACTGTTCGGGCTCAATGAGATAAGGCGCAGGCGGTTGGCTGAAACGCTGGATTTCGTGTTCAATGGCGGGCGGCGCAAAAATCGCCGGATAAGGGCAAGTGCGTTGCAATGGGCATGCCCCGCAATCTTTTTGCCGCGTCATACAGGATAGTTGACGCAAACCGTGCCCAAACGCACCACGCAACAGCGACCCCGACCACTCCGGCAAACGAATGGGGGTCGTGACGATAAAGCGGAAGCGGCAACGGGCGAGGGGGAGTGTGGGCGTCATGAGTAGCGGCAAGGTCATTGACTCATCCAATTGGCAAGATGCTTTTTCAGACCGGGCAAGTCCTGTTTTTCAATAATTTTAATACCTGATCCTTTGGCACGATCTCTGGCTTGACTGGGTAAGTCAAGGTACGAAACAAGTGCCGCCTGAGTACGCAGACCGCCCAATTTTTTCAGGGTTTCCAGCTTGTACAAAGCGTCTTGTGCTTTTCCCTTATTCGCGCCACTGTTGTAGTTAACCGTTTTACATTCAATCACATGCAAAACATTGTCTTTCATTACAACAATGTCAATTTCATTGGGTTGATGAACATGTTCTCTTGCATTCGTAATTTTCAGATTGACCGCCGCCCCTTGTATATCCGGCAACTGCCTGACGACTTGGTAAACATGCTCTTCAAACCATCCGCCCATAGTATAGTTTTTGGCTCTCTTGTCGACAAAGATGAGCGTATTTTTCCGCTTGTTAATTTGAATCAATTTGTGTTCTTCAAAGAGATCAAGCATACGCGACATTTGGTAAATATGCCTGGACTCCGGTGTTTCCATCACCAAACTATCTTTGGGCTTTTGGTTCGATACTGCGAAATAAAGCTCACCCAAAACCTCAGCATACTGAGCATGGTTTATCAGTTCATTTGTCAGGTCTGGAAAATCAAATTCGGCATCTTTCGGCTGGTCAGAAATTTTGAAACCATGAACTTCAAGATATTCTTCAAGTTTCAATTTGGTCGGCTGTGCGGTCAGTTTTGTGTAATCGCCATTTTGTATGTCGTCCAGCAATAAAATTTCACTGCCACTCCCATCTACTGTCACATAAAATACGGGATAATCCAAACTGTGAAATGTTTGATACGCAGCAATTGCCATCAATTTGTTACCGCCAGTGACGTTCAGGGCAATGTCGGATTTATCGTAATCCCCCAACAATTCCAGCACCTTGGCTTCAACAGTATCCATGCGATACGAATCTGGCAGGTCTACACAATGGACCTTATGCAAGCCATTGTTTTTTAATACACGTTCCAAACTTTTCGCTTTCTCCTTCATGCGCTCGGAGACCAGCAACACCACCTCCTGCGGACGAAAATTCTTGTCCAGAATCGGCATCAGGTTGGGCGTAGGTTGATCGGAAACGATACACACATGCACATCGTATTTTTTCATGATGGTTGTCATGCTATTTTCTCCACGTAATAAGCTTCAAGCCGTGCATTGCAGGCGGTGAGTTCTTCCGCGCTCAGTTCCTTGCCACGCAGGTGGGCGGGAAGGTCGAGCGAGAGATTATAATACGCCGCGCCGCGCTGGTTGATGATAGCAGCAAGGTGCACCGGCAGGCTACCGATGATGGTGTCGCCCGCCTTGATGTCTTCGGTCAGGTTCGCGTCTGTCAGGTGCGAACAATGGCGGTCGATGGGCAGCCCCTGGGTTTCAGCCCATTCGAGCGCGCCGGGGTGACGGGTGATAAACCAGGTGGTCATGATTCCTCTTGTTCGCTACTTTGGGTAGCCCAATATCGTTCCTCGGCGACCAAACCTTTCAGAGCTTTCAAGTCGGCGTAAAGGCACCACGGCATGCCATATCTTTTTAAAATCCGCTCATAATGCATTAAATAAAATCGCGGCACTATCTGCTCCATTGGCTTGCTTAAACTGTTAAATTTTATGACTACCTTACCATCTTCATCAGCATAGACATACCTCTTCACATCCTTGGCATCACGCACTCTAAAACAAAGAGCATATTTCGCCCAACGATGGCTCCGAAGATATTTCTTGCGTGCCGAGGTCTTATGATGACGATTATACCTGCGCCAACTATCCACTGTACGCTTCCAGCTTTCTGATGCCTTTTTTTGGTTTTCTACGCTTGGCAAAAATTCACTATAAATGAATTTGCGCAGTTCATCCGATTGTAAAAAAGCATTAAACCCTTCCTGTTCCTCATGTGAAAACTGTGCATACAGTTCAGTGATTGTTTCAAGCGTATAGTCAGATCCATAGACTACACGAGCCCCCGGTTGAGTTTCATCGTAAGGTGGTGGCACAAGTTGCTGCTTGTCCTCTCTATCAAAGAAAGCAACATTAGCCTCAAACAGAACGTCTATATATGGATAATAAAGCTCATGATTCGCTTTATCAAAATTTGGATCGTTCCGCAACCTCTCGGCGAGTTTTTGCTGGTCACCTCGAAGTCCGAACTGAAAACCTGTAGGCAAGCTGTACATAGATGTATCCTTTCCCCGCTTGAGCGTCGATTGTTGATAAAAGCCATTGTGCCAGAAAGCAGCGCAGCAGTGGGTACTGGCAAGCTTGCCATCATGCACCCTCATCTGTCAATCCGCGCTCAATTTGTTCAATGCTGGGTCGATGAAAAATTCGTCCCCGCCCACATCCAGCAATACCTGACGCCCGACAAAGGCAAAACCCGCGCCGAGTAACTGGTGATACCACGGAATTTGTGCAAGCACCGCTTGCACAAATTCCGCATCCTGCCATGCCTCGGCAAAGGCGCGCATGTATTTGAGATTCCGTGGCGAAAACCCTTTCATCTCGGGGAAGGCAATACGCAAGTCGTGTGCCAGTTGGTCGATAATCTTGCTGCCCCAACCCTGCTCGGCCTGCCGCGCCAGAATGTCACGCCCGATCTGCCAGTACAGCAACACCAGTTCACGATTAACCGCCAGCGTGGCACGCTGTTGGGCGGTCTGAATGCGGGTTTTGAGATCCGCCAGCCAGTCGGCGTAGCCTTCCGGCGGTGGCGTCAGGTTTGTGGGGTTGTCGGTCATGTTTTTTCCTCTTTTCGTTCGGCAATCAATTCGTCGACCATTTTGCGCTGCCCGACCGGAAAATGATCAGACAGGGGGATTTCCAGATGGCGGTTTTCCGGGATGCAGGTGTCGACTAAGCCGTTTTGCATGAGGGTCTCTTTTAGCGGGTGCGGGGTTAGCGAAATTTAGCGCATTTTAGGCGGTAATGCGGAAATAATGCGGTCAACCACTTCACTCTCTCCCCACTCGTGGGGCAGGGCTGAGGAGAGGGGGGCAACGGTGCAGCATGGAACTACGCTTGCACATGCGGAACCATACCCCTCTCCCCTGCCCCTCTCCCACAAGGGCGAGGGGTGATTTCCGCCCTGCCTGAACGCCCGTCCGGGAGCGATGGCGTCCTCGCCATCGTACGACGGCGAGACGCCGTCGCTCCCAAAGGACGCTTGCCCGACCCCGTTGTGCTTCACTGAACCGTTCAATGTCGGGTTCTTCCTGCGGCTTACCCAACCTACGCCCACTGTTGTGATGGCTACGGCGATCAAGCGCCGCTTCCAGTTCGTAACTTCGCTCATCCCCCTGCATCGCCCTTGAGTTCCGAAAGTTTCAACTTTTTCCGCGCTTCCTTGACTTCCAGCGTTTCCAGACGAGTGAGCCAGAGTTCGATGGCTTCGGCAGCCGCCTTATTCTTTTCGCTGCACAAAAATCCAGCCGAAAGGTTGTAAGCCTTCCGTCTGGTCTTTGCTCTCCGCCGCGAGCCAAAGCGTGGTAGCTTCTTGTGACCAATCCGGGTTCTGCCCCCGCCCCTTCATGATTTTGATGGTACGCGGCGCGTCGACGGTGACGCTTTCCGCGCCGGAGTGACGACCGACTCGCAGCAGGAAACCTTGCCCTGCGGCGATGGCTTTACCTTGAGCGCCATTTTCGCTCAGGCGATTTTCTACACTTTCCACCCACGGCAATGCGTATCTTTGCGCCCTGAGTACCTTGCATTCGGCTTGCAGGCGCTCAAGATAAAAATCGTTACATGCTTTGGCAATCCAAGCAAAATCAATCTGGCGATCAGGGGTTTCCTTGTTCTCAATGACGCCAGAAGCGGCAAAAACATTGATCAGATTTCCCGGCAGACATTCCAACAAAGTATTGATGTTGCCGCCCGCCTGAAATTGATTGGGGTGTTTTTTGCGGTTGACCTGAAAGCAAATGCGCGGACGCCGTACCTGTTCCCTTATATTGCCTTCCTTGTCCTTCACCTTGATTTTTGGACGAAAAATAGCATCCGAGATTTTCAAAAGACGCAAGAGATCAGTCGAAAAACCACCCAATGTTTCTTCATTCAGCTTCTTGTTCATCTGAATGGCATCGCGTTTGATGTCACGCTCTTGCCGTCCGCGTGTCGTAATGGGGTAATCATTTGCTCGCAACGCTTCCAGCAAGGCTGTGCGAATCGCGCCTTTCACGCTGGAACCCGGCAGAATGGGCAAGCCGGAAAGTGGATTAAAAGCGGTACGGGCAATTTCCAGTTTGTTCAACACATTTTGACCACCTTGTTCACGCTGTACGACGCGCCCCACGCGATTATCGTAAAAGGCTTGTGCAATGGTGTTTACGTCCGCGCCATAACGCCCGATTTCCGCAATCTTGTCTTTGTGGCGATAGAAAAAGCTCTGAATCTCGCGTAAGCCCTGCTCCACCTTGCGCGAAAATTCGTCACGCTCGGTTTGCGACAATTGCCGCATCAGCGCTACCGGATCAAACTCATAGAGGCACTGGTTGTTGATGACGTAATTGGTCGGTTCGTAATCCTCACCGCAACCCACATGCACCGGCGACAGGGTGGTGATGGAAAGGTCGAAAGTTTCGAGAAAACTCATCGCGGAATCTCCATGCGAATGCCGACCACTGGCGCATAGCCTTGGGCGACGGTTTCCGGTCGGGCGGATGAAAGATCGCCCAAGCCTTGACCCTGGAATTCGCGTTTTTCAAAACTGTTTATGGGCGTAAACACGCTGCCTGTTTTCGCCAGCAACAAGGGACGTTTGAAAGGATTGCCTGAATGCACAGCCGCGTCGCCATGTCGACCAAAGCGGGTGAGCGGTTGATAAAAACTGTTGTTCGCATCAAAGCCCAAACCTTGCGGAGCGGCGGGCGCAAGTGTCAGCCAGGCGTTGGCGTCTTTTGAATGCGGCAGGGTAGAAAACGTTTCATCTCGCTTAATCTCGAATTTGCCTAGACCGATGCTGGCGTCGCGTCCATAGCCGCTTTGTCCCATGTCGGTCAGCACAGCAACGAGTTCTTCCGCTGTAACACGGGTTTCATCCAGCACGGCGTAAAGCTCAAGGCGCATCTCCGGGTGAAACCAGATTTGCGTTTGCGTGTAAGGCGCGAACATGTCTTCGCCCGTGGTGGATGTGGCGCGGTTGATGGTGTTGTGTGGCTGCGTTCTGAGGGTTTGCAGTGGAATGCTTTCCCGTTTCAGCCACTCCTGGGCGATCTTCATGTCGGCATGATTTTGTTTCAGTACACGCTCGGCAGCTTCCGCGTCGTTGTAAGCGCAACTTTGCCAGACGGAAAACGGCGATTCCATTTCCTCAACAGGTAACCAGCGTTTTTTCTTCAGCTTTTTTCGGTCTTCCTTGCTTTCGTCCCAGAATTTTCCCGGCACGGTCGGTAGCGGTAAAAAGCCCTGCGGAAAAGCATCTGACAGCACGAGGAAAGGGTTGCCCTTGGTGTAGCCCTGCAAGCGGTCGGTCAACCAGTCGTTGCCGAAGCGACGGACAAAACCCCAGCACAGTTGCCCGAACAGGGTATCGCCGACGAGCGGCGTGCCGAAAGCGGTTTGCGGGTGGAGGGTGAAACGGTGCGTCTGCATGGTCAGGACGCCTGTTTTGGAAAGGCTTCGACTTGATCGAAATCGGTTTGTTTGTTCTGTCCGTCAATCTTGAAGTTCGTGAATTTCACCTTGCCATAACCACGCGAACCGGAACCGCCCAGACTATCATGCTCGATGAGTTTCAAGCCTTGCAGAACGGTTTTGAGCAATTCGTCATCGTCACCTGCCAGTTTTTTGACCGAGAGCTTGAAGTCAAACTTTGCGCCCGACGGAACGCGCTCGGTGTTGCGTGGATGTTCGGCTACGCCGCTGATGCGGTTGATGACGTTCTCGCTTTTGACTTCGGTGAGCAACTGATTGTTGCCGCGCACTTCCTTTTCCCATGCTTCTTCCAGCGGGCAATCCCAGAAGGAAAGGCGCGAGGGACCCAGTTCCCTGACCAGAGCCTCAGCATCCTTGGCATCACCGCCACCAATGCCGAACAGTTGCAGGATGCGTTTGATTTCTTGTTGTTGCGGGTCATTAGACCGCTGGCTGTCGTAGTCTGTTGCGGCAAGCGGTTTTTCCTTGACCGCGCCACTGCGCCATTCCAGTAAGCTCCGCATTTTTCCCTTGATGCTGGAGCCGGGAATGTAAGGCGCGCCAGTGAGCGGATGTTTGATGACGGTGTTATCCACGCCGCCGATGTGCATTTCATTGTCGCCCGCGCCGATTCTGAGACCGGTCACGACTTCCAACGTGGCTTCAATGGTGGTGATGTTGGTGAGTTGTGGCATGGTTATTTTTCCTCGACGGCTTTGTAAAAACCCATGAAGGCTTCGATGAAGAGTTTGGCTTGCTTCAGGGTATCGGAATCGTTGATGGCGCGGATAACGTGGGTAAACAGCTTCTCGAACCCATCCGAAACGTGATCGCGCCCTTTGGCGTAGGCGACTTTGGCGCACAACATTTTGATGAAGGGCGCAAGTTCCTTGTATTTGGCTTCGCGGTCAACGCCATGCTCAAACACTTTGTCATGCCACATCACCAGTTCGTCGTAGAACTTTCGCAGTTGGGTGGATCTGTTTTTGCGTCCCCTGCCTTCTTTGGCAATCGTTTTGGCTTTGGCTTGCGCGATGTCGGCGAAAAGATTGGCGTCAATCTCTTTGCCAAATTTGATGTCGTCGAGCTTGATGGGCGGCGCTTGGTCACGGTCAGAGCTGCCCTGCTGCCGACGACTACCCTGCGAGTTTTGCGGATACGTCATGAGTTATCCCCTGCGTTTTGAATAAAAGAAGTTGAAAAGCGGAATGCGAAAACGTCCTTGTTGCGCGGCGATGCCGTTCTCGCCGAAAGTCTTTGCCAAACGGGAAAGCGCGACAGGTCGCGCGTCCTTCTGCAACTTGTCGACTACGTAGCGACTGGTACGATAAGTAAACCGGCTGCGCCACATGGCAGATTCCGGGTTCTGCTTGTCGGTTGCCAGATCAATGAGCGAGAGCAGCCCATAGACGTAACCCGTGGAAAGCTTGTAGTCGTCTGCCAGTTCGCGGATTTCCTGTTCCAGGCGGGCGAGTTTGTCCCATTCCGACCAGGGCACGACCTCGTTGTAGAGGCAGATGGCGTTTTTCTTTTCGCTCGCCGTGCGCTCATAGCCCTTGGCGGCTTCCAGCGCCGTTTCCGCCTGTTCCGCCAGGGCGTGCACCGGATGTCCGGATTTTGTGGTGACGATGCCCGCTGAAAAATGGATTTCCGGGTTTTCGGCGACGAAGGCTTTGAAGCGCGTCGCCATTTCCGCCGCCAGCTTTTGCGTTTTGAGCCACGGGCCAATCAGAAAAAAGTCATCGCCACCGGCAAAAACCGTGTAGGTATCCGGGTAGTTTTTCGCGCAAAAGGCAGGCAGCCAGACGGCGAAAAAGGCGTTCATCTGGCGGGACAACGCCGCCATCTTGGCAAAGGTATTTTTCTCCAGGCCTTTCTGGAAAATCAGACCAAGGTTATCGACATCGCCCTTCAGGGTTGCCAGGGCAATCTGACCAATCCAGTTTTTGCCGTCGTCGTCCAACACCCGGTCTTCGCAAGCCAGATGGTTAAAAGTCTTGGGCGCGAGGCGTTTTACTTCAGCGGCATCCGCATCGCGGTATTTGTCACTCACTTGCAAGTCATCGGATTCAAACTTCGGCACATAAGCATTGATGTAACGGCGAGCGTAACCGTGCCAGAGCGTGTCGCTCAAATTCTCCGGCAGAGAAAAATCCCAACAGCGCACCAATCCGCCGTTTCCGGCAAGTTCGCCGAATCTTCCGGTTTCTTCCTCGCCTTCGGTAAAGCCAACGCGATAGCCGAACACGGGAACTTCCAGCGACTCCACGCTGCCCCTGCGCAGTTCCGCGTCGTCGCGCGCCACCAGCAGACGGTCTTTGCCCACCAACGCCTCGCCAATGGCAATCTGGTCACGGGAGAGCGGCGCGGAGCCTTTTTCATCCGCTGGCAACCGATTGTTGTACGCGCAAACGCCCTGCGGATATTCCACCTCAAACACACGCGGCGCATCGCCCGTCAGGGCAAAACGCGAGAATTTGGCGGCTTCAAGGTCTTCAAACAAGCCTTTCATCAAGCCCGTAAAATGCCCCTGCAAAAAGTCGCTGCAACTGGCGAACTTGCCCACCAGCCCCAGCCCCGCCAAGCCGAAAGTATGCTCAAGGAACCATTGATTCAATTCCTTGCGCACATTCGCCAGCCTTGCACGCACTTCTGGTGTGTTGGGCGCGACAATCAAAAACTTGCCCGCCGCGTTGGTGATTTGCGAAGTGGATGGCAGTTCGCAGGCTTCCAACACCTTGAGCGCCGCCAGTTCGGTGAACAGCGATACCTGAAACGAGCGTCCACGCAGCAACTTCGCCGCGTTCTTGTTGGTTTCCGCGCCTTCGGAAAAGATGAACTCCTGAATGCCGAAAAAGTCGCCTTGCACGAGCAGGAATTTATCTTCGTTCCAATCGGCGCGTTCTTTGTGCTGGCGGATGGACTCCTCATCGCTCAAGTTTTTCTGTGCAATGTGCCAGCGCCAGAGCGCCACGGCAAAAGCCGCCGTCGCCTTGCTGTGATCGTAGAGCGAGACTTCCGGCTTGGTGTTGAAAGCGGTTGCGGCGGGAATGGCGTGGGTGAAGGTTTGCCAGAGTGTGTCAAAGTGATCCAGCCAGAGCGGCCATTGCTGACGATGCGAGGCGGGGATGTCCTTGAGCGCAAGAAGAAACGCTTCCCAGAGCGCACGGTATTCCTTCTGTGCGGAAGCGTCATGTTCGGGTTCGTATCCCGCCCGTTTTACCGGGAAAAGATTTTCCGGAGAAAGCGCCTTGAGCGGATAGCGCCAGTCAAGACTACTGGCGGTCGTGGGCTGTTTTTCGCCTGTCAGATGAACCTGCTCGAACAGAGTGAGTTGCCGCGCCTGAAAATGATTACGTCCGGTATCGGTTTTGTCTTCCCCTTCGTTGTAGCGGTCGAATTCATCGCGTTCAAAACCGGAAGCAACACGGTCAGCCGTGGCGATGATCCATTGCAACAGTGTTTCCGGCCTGTGGTGCATGGCAGCGGCGTTGATGAGGCTGTCGGTAATGTCCGCTTCCGTGCCATCCCGGCGGCTGGCAAAAGGTGTGACTTCGCCCCGGATCAGGTCTGGCGCGCTTTGCTCCACCACATCCAGAAACAGCGCGGTATGGGCAGCGTGACGGTGACTGTGGTAGCCGCCCTGTTCGTGCCATTTACAGTAGTTCTGAATATGTGCATCCAGCCGATCTCGATCGACCTCCGGTGCGGCGCGTTCGGCAAATTTGCCCAGATCATGCACCAGCGCGGCGAAGGCGACACGGCAGGATGCGTCAAGAAGTGCCTGATTGCGGAGTAAGTTCATTGCTTATCCTCGTAGTGCCGTAAGCATAACGTAAATTTTCCCGTTTTTCTGCCTGGCAAGCTTGCCGAAAGCACATCAGACAATGCTGATAGCATCCGACGCGAGTTTCAGGCCGTAGCGCGTCAATGGGCGTTCGCCAAAGGGCGCAATCAGGTAAACCCTGGCGGAGAGGGCTAGTTCGGCATTGAGTGCCTTGTTGATCTTGGCGCGTTTTTGCTCAAAAAACTCTTTGCTCACACCTTGCTCCCTGGCGAAAAGATCGGCGGTTGCCTCATAGTCGACTGCATCCTTGCCAACGACTCGCTCGTAATTAAGGAGAAATTCGGCGGGGTCGGCGTCGGTATGACGTATCGGTGGTTTTCCGGCGCGGGCACGTTCGGCCATCCAGAGGTAGAAGGCAAAAAGCTGCGGCTGCAAGTGAACGGTGCGGGTGCCACAACGCAGGGTTTTGTTGCTCACGAACAGGGTGACTTCTGTTTTGTCGAGGTGAGTCTGAGTGGCAGCGACCGCATCGGAAAAACGTTGCGCCGGGTTCAGCGCCGTGGCAGGTAAAATCTGCCGCAGGTGAACAAACGGAATCTCCGCCAGCATGACTTTGGCATCGTCGGTATGGATAGGCCGGCCGTCGCGTGTGTGGAGCAGCACGCCTTCTCTGGGCGGAAAGTAAAAATCCGCCAATCCTTCAAAGGGTGCTGAAACCAGCACATGCGAAAGTTTGTCCTGCGCACGTGCGTACAGCGACAGACAATAACCAAGGTAAAAACCCATGGTTTTGCGCCCGCCAGCGATGGAGACATGCAGCTCGGTGGCAGGGTCTGCGGTCAGTTTTTGTACCAGGGCGTGAATGGCGTCCGCGGCAAGTGCGTTGTCTTCCGGGGTGCGGATATCGTCCAGCGCCGTGTCATCCGCACGGGTCATGGTGTGGATGTTTTCCGGGCGAAAGTCTATGCCGCCCGCCTGCGGGTAATCCTGGCAGAAGGCATGAAACTGGCCTTTGACGGGATCGAGCAGGTCGAGCCGGGCACGTTCGGCTCCTTCCTTGCTGGTGATGAGGCGAATTTCGTCGGGCACCCAGGGTGGATTTTGCGTAACGCAAAGTGCATACAGGGTTTCAGTGACAATCTGCGGAGACAGCCCGGTAACAGCCAGCAGGATGCGGTGTCGTGTCATGATTTCAAGGCAAGCGTTGCAGGGTTTGTAGGGATGGACATCAATCCGGCAGGCAGTGCCGTCCATTGGATGCCTTCCGGGAGCGTGGCAAGACCGATGCGCTCTTGCAAGCCACGTTGGGGAAGCGGGTAACAGCGTACATCATCTGTTTTGGCGTCAATCAGGGTCGTGATGGCATCCAGACACTCGTTCAGTTCACGCTCGGTACCGCAGAATAAAAAGATGCTGTATTCAATCGGCGTGGCTCGATTGACCATCACCCGATGTACCCGGTTGAGACGCCTGGGGTCGGTAATATCGTAACCGATGATCCAGTTATTCATGGTGAGCCTCTCTGGTCGCCGTTGCAGGCATGGCCCCAATGGCCGCAGCAATGTCTTGTACTGCGTGCTCCAGTTCACGCCGGAAATGTTCAGCATGGGTTTCATAGGCGGCATAGTAACGGCTCCGCCCTGCTTTCCCGAGCAGACAACCTGCATTCGTCGTTGAAAAGTCGGCTGATTTCAGCGTCTCCAACCGGAAAAGTGCCAGCACAAAACGATCTGCCTGGGGACGCAGCGCTTCCATCACATCGCACGCCAGGGATTCCCGACCGAAATCAAGTGCGTGATAAAAACCAATGAACGGATCGAGTCCCGCCCCGTAAAGCGCCAGCGTTGCTTCACTATGCAGCAACGTATAGGTGAGCGACAGCACGGCATTGACTGGATCACGTGGCGGACGGCGATTACGGTCGTGGAAATTGAGTGACTCCGGGAGTATTTCAGCCAATGCGGTAAAATAACTGGCTGCGGCTGCCCCCTCCAGCCCGCGCAAAGAGCTGATGCTGCCCTGCAGATCAATCTGCTGCATCATGCCTTCAATCTGCCGTTCGCAATGAATTAGAGGATAGCGGTGCATGGGAGATACATCTCGCCGCTCCCGAATGAGTTCCAGTTGTCCACCCAATTTGGCGGCGACGATGGCACGCGAGAATTTCAGGCAGTAATCTGTATCAAGCGATAGCCGATACTGGGCAATACGGCGAGCAGCGTCATTATGCGGACGCCCCAACAGCAAGCTAGGTTGGGCTTTGCGGCCTGATAATACAATAACGCCGATACCGTGTTCCCCCAGTTTACCCAACAGGCTGGAAGTCAGTTTAATGTCGCCACGCAGAAAAATCCGCGACAAGGGATGGAGTGGTACCGTACCGATACGTTGCCCGCCTTCATAAAAAACCAGCGCCTCGCCGTCCGCCTTCAACTCCACATCTTTACGATCAACATACAGGCTGCTCATGTTTTTCCCCGTTTCAAAGAATCATGAATGCAGAATGAGGAACCGGTTTGGCACATCCCAGTTGCAGGATGCGCTGGCGGGGATCCAATTGAAAAATATGTGCCCGGTCTTCAACGATATCGAGTTGCTCCATCAAGCCAAGCCTGACAACAGCAAGCTCGCCTGCTGTCAGCCAGCATTCAAAGAACGATTTTTGCCCGCCCGCTTTGTACCCCAACAAAAAACGATGCACGCGGGCAAGACGCCGGGGTTCGGCGATGTCGTAGCAGACCAGATAGAGGGTTCGGGCAAAATCTGACATGAGCCGATTGTAGCCTCGCAAACCCGGGTGTTATGACATGGCAAGCTTGCCGGAATTTCCATGTCATTAAACGAGACGATCCCGGTACGATGTGGCACTTGCCGATGTGCCAGGCCCGTGAAATTATTACCGCTGAAATCCGTTGCCTCTCATTCCCCTTCCCCCTTCCCTGCTTCGAGGAGTCTCTTCATGCCTGAGCTTTTTGACCCGCTGCAACTGGGCGATCTCACCCTGCCCAACCGCATCATCATGGCCCCGCTCACCCGCTGCCGCGCCAGTGCGGGCAGGGTGCCCAACGAGCTGATCGCCGAGTACTACGTCCAGCGCGCCAGCGCCGGGCTGATTCTGTCTGAAGGGGTGGTCGTCACGCCCAAGGGCGTCGGCTATCCCGACACGCCGGGGCTGTGGGATGCGGCCCAGGTCGCGGGCTGGAAGCGCGTCACCGATGCGGTACACAAGGCGGGCGGACGCATCTTTGCGCAGTTGTGGCACGTGGGCCGTATCTCCGACCCGATTTATCTGGATGGCGACCTGCCTGTTGCGCCGAGCGCCATCGCCCCCGCAGGCCATGTGAACCTCGTGCGCCCGGTCAAATCCTTCGTCACCCCACGGGCGCTGGAAACGGCGGAAATCCCCGCGATCGTCGCGGCCTTCGGTCAGGGCGCGGCCAATGCCAGGGCGGCGGGGTTCGATGGTGTGGAAATCCACGCCGCCAATGGTTATTTGATCGACCAGTTTTTGCAGGACGGCACCAACACGCGCACCGACGCTTACGGCGGCCCGATCGAGAACCGCGCCCGCCTGCTGCTGGAAGTCACCGACGCCGCCATCGGCGTGTGGGGCGCGGGGCGCGTCGGCGTGCATCTTGCGCCGCGCAGCGACTCGCACACCATGAGCGACAGCAATCCGGCGGCGACGTTCGGTTATGTCGCCAGGGAATTGGGCAAGCGCCAGATCGCCTTCATCTTCGCCCGCGAAGTGCAAGGGCCGGGGCTGCTGGGGCCGGAATTGAAGAAGGCGTTTGGCGGCGTGTTCATCGCCAACCAGGGGCTGACGGGCGCGACGGCGCAGCAGGTACTCGACACCTATGCCGATGCCGCCGCCTTTGGCGTTCCCTTTATCGCCAATCCTGATCTGGTTGCGCGCCTGAAGCAGAACGCGCCTTTGAATGAGCCACGCTTTGATTTGTTTTACGGCGGCGGGGCGGAAGGGTACACGGATTATCCGGGCCTCTGATTGATGAGCGATATCACCTCTGAACGGCGAAATTCCCCTCTCCCGCTTGCGGGAGAGGGTGCCCCGAAGGGGCGGGAGAGGGTACGCCCCGAAGGGGCAGAAATAAGCGATTTCACCTCTGAACGGTCTGCCCTCTCCCGCCCTGCGGGCACCCTCTCCCGCGAGCGGGAGAGGGAAAAAGATCCCCTCCCCACCGACACCATCGCCGCCATCGCCACCCCGCCGGGGCGAGGCGGCGTAGGAATCGTCCGGGTTTCCGGCAACAATCTGACCGCTTTTGCCATCGCCTTCAGCGGCAAAACGCCCCTGCCCCGCTACGCAACGCGCGTCGATTTCAAGGCCGCCGACGGCAGCATCCTCGACAGCGGGCTGTTGCTCTATTTCCCCGCCCCCGCCTCTTTTACCGGCGAGGACGTGCTGGAGCTGCACGGCCACGGCGGGCCGGTGGTGATGAATCTGCTGCTCGCCCGCTGTCTGGAGCTCGGCGCGCGTCTGGCCGAGCCGGGCGAATTCACCCGCCGCGCCTTCCTCAATGACAAGCTCGACCTCGCCCAGGCCGAAGCCGTCGCCGACCTGATCGACGCCTCCACCGCCGCCGCCGCCAGAAGCGCCGTGCGTTCCCTGCAAGGCGAGTTTTCCCGCGCCATTCATGCGCTGGTCGAAGAATTGACCGAGTTACGCATGCTCGTCGAAGCCACGCTGGATTTCCCCGAGGAAGAAATCGACTTCCTGAAACAGGCCGACGCCTTTAACCGCCTCGCCCAACTGGATACACGCCTGCGGGCAGTGCGCGCCAAAGCAAAACAGGGCCGGCTGCTGCAAGCCGGTTTGCATGTCGTGCTGATCGGTCAGCCCAACGTCGGCAAATCCTCGCTGCTGAATTGTCTCGCCGGTGACGACCTCGCCATCGTCACCCCCATTGCAGGCACGACGCGCGACGCGCTCAAATCCACCATCCAGATACAGGGCATCCCCCTGCACATCATCGACACCGCCGGTATCCGCGCCCCGGAAGAGGCCGCCGATGAAGTCGAAAAAATCGGCATCACCCGCGCCTGGAGAGCGATCTCCGAGGCCGATTTCGCCCTGCTGCTGCTCGACGCCCAGACGGGTCTGACCGCCGCCGACCACGCCATCCTGGAAAAACTCCCGGAAGCGCTCCCCCGCATCGTGGTGAGAAACAAAATCGACCTCACCCATGAAGCCCCGGAGAAACACCCGCAAGGCATCGACGGCGTACAAAGCGTGGTCATCTCCCTCTCCGCCAAAACCGGCCTGGGGCTGGAATTGCTGGAGGCCGCCCTGCTGGAGATCGCGGGCTGGCAGGACGCCGAAGATACTTTCATCGCCCGCGAACGTCATTTGCAGGCGCTGGAAGCGGGCGCGCAACACCTCGCCCTGGCGCGCGAGGAGATCGGGACGCCCTCCCCCGCGCTGGAACTCTTCGCCGAGAATTTGCGCCTGGCACAAAATGCCCTGGCGGAAATTACCGGGGAATTTGGCGCGGACGACCTGTTAGGGGTGATTTTCAGCCGGTTCTGCATGGGGAAATGAGGTTCGGCTTGACAGTTTGCCCGCAAGCTCTAGAATAGTTGAACAATTGATCAACTATTCGACAACAGGACGCGCTACCGTGAAAAATGCTTCGATCTGCGACTGCGAGGTGATCCATCAGGAAGTTGTCAGCCGTATCCAGGCACAAATGCCGCCGAAGGCAGATCTGGCGCGGCTGGGGGCGCTGTACAAGATGTTTGCTGATTCCACTCGCATAAACATGTTATTCGCGCTGGGTTATGGCGAGATGTGTGTGTGCGATCTGGCGGTGCTGCTGGGCATGACCAAATCTGCGATCTCGCACCAGCTTAAATCCCTGCGCCTTGCCAATCTCGTCCATTCACGCCGCGAAGGCCAGGTGATTTATTACACCCTGGCCGATGAACATGTGCGGGAAATTCTGAACATGGGGTTTGAACATGTCAGCGAATAATCACGACGCTTGCGAACATGGCTGCTGCGGGCAGCGGGCACACCAACACGCGCATGGACACTCCCACGACCATGGCCACAGCCATGGCGCTGAAGGCAACGACCGCGCCGAGCGCATCCGCATCGGCGCAGGCGGAGTGGTTTTTGCGCTGGGGCTGGTGGCCGAACAGGTGCTGGATGGCGGGCGCGAGGTGGAGCTTGCGCTTTTTCTGGTGAGTTACGCCATTCTGGGCGGAGAAGTGGTGAGCAGCGCGTTCAGGAACCTGCGCACGGGGCGGATGTTCGACGAGAATTTCCTCATGAGCGTGGCGACGATCGGCGCGTTTGCGATTGGCAATTTCCCCGAAGCGGTGGCGGTGATGTTGTTTTACCGGGTGGGGGAATATTTTCAGAATGCCGCCGTGCGCCAGTCGAAAAAATCCATTGCCGCGCTGATGGATATCCGCCCCGATGTGGCGACGATCGAGCGGGCGGGCGAATTCATCAAGCTCGCGCCCGAAGCGGTTACCGTGGGGGAGGTTTTGCTGGTCAAGCCCGGCGAAAAAATCCCGCTCGATGGCGTCGTGCTGGAGGGGGAATCCGCGCTGGATACCCGCGCCCTGAGCGGGGAATCCCTGCCGCGCACGGTGGTGGCGGGCGATGTGGTGCTCTCCGGCTGTATCAACCAGAGTGGCGTGCTGCGGGTCACAGTGACAAAACTGGCGCGCGAATCCACGGTCAGCAAAATTATCGAGCTGGTCGAACACGCAGCCGACAAGAAATCGCCGTCGGAGAACTTCATTACCGCTTTTGCACGCTTTTATACCCCGGTTGTGGTGGCGCTGGCGGCGTTGCTGGCCGTGATTGCGCCGCTGTTTCTGGGCGGGGCGTGGGCGGAATGGATCCATCGCGGGCTGGTGTTTCTGGTGATTTCCTGCCCTTGTGCGCTGGTGATCTCCATCCCGCTCAGTTTTTTTGCCGGTATCGGCAGCGCCTCACGGCGCGGGATTCTGGTTAAAGGCAGCAATTTTCTCGAAGCCTTGAACCATGTTGACCAGGTGGTCTTCGATAAAACCGGCACCTTGACCCGTGGCGTATTCGAGGTGACGCGCATCGAGGCGCAAGACGGCTTTTCCACCGCCACAGTGCTCGAATACGCGGCGTGTGCGGCACGCTTTTCCAGCCATCCGGTCTCCTTGTCCATCGCCCGCGCTTATGCCGCAACGGCGGATGCGCACACAATAGATCAGGGCACGATTGGCGATTACCGCGAGATATCCGGGCAAGGCGCCAGCGCCACGGTCAGCGGCAAAACCGTTTTGTCCGGCAATGCGCGCCTGCTGCAAAACGCCGGTATCAGCGTAACTGAGGCGGAAGAGATCGGCACCAAAGTTTATCTTGCCGTGGACGGGAAATTTGCTGGCGTCATCGTGATTGCCGATACCCTGCGCGAAGACAGCCGCCGCACGATCGAAGGGCTGAAGGCGCGGGGCGTGCGCAAAACGGTCATGCTGACCGGCGACAATGAAGCGACCGGGGCGTTCGTTGCCCGCCAGGCGGGCGTGGACGAATTTTATGCACAACTGCTGCCGGCGCAAAAAGTGGAGAAGATGGAGCACTTCGCCGCGCAGGGCGCGGGCAAGATCGCTTTTGTCGGCGACGGCATCAACGACGCCCCGCCGCTGGCGCGGGCGGACATCGGCATCGCCATGGGCGGGCTGGGGTCAGATGCCGCCATCAAAGCGGCGGATGTGGTGCTGATGACCGATCAACCTTCCCGCCTGCTCGACGCCATCGACATCGCCCGCGCCACCCGGCGCATTGTGTGGCAGAACATCGGCTTTGCGCTCGGAGTCAAGGGTGTGTTTCTGGTGCTGGCGGCGTTCGGCATCACCACCATGTGGGAGGCGGTGTTTGCTGATGTCGGCGTCTCCGTGCTGGCGATTTTGAATGCGGTGCGGGGGCTGCGGCCCCCTCGCACCGCTTAGGCCACAGCCATCTTCCGGCGCAAAAACGCGATCTGCGTTTGCAGGGGCAGGGATTTGGGGCAGACGTCGTGGCAGGCGAGTAAGGACATGCAACCGAAGACCCCGGTATCGTCACCGATCAGGGCGTAATAATCCTCATCGTTGCGCACATCACGCGGGTCGAGGCGGAAGCGGGCGATCTGGCCGAAGCCGACCGCGCCGACGAAATCCTGCCGCATCTGCGCCGTGCCACAGGCCGCCACACAACAGCCGCATTCGACACACCGGTCGAGTTCGTAAATCTGCTCGGCCAGATCGGGGTTCATCCGCGCTTCGATTTTGCGCAGGTCGGGCGCGGGCTCCAGCGTATGCACCCAGGTTTGCAGGCGCTCGCTCATGCCGCGCATCCATTTGCCGGTATTGACCGACAGATCGCCGATCAACTCGAAAAAAGGCAGCGGCGCCAGCGTCGTGACATCGGGCAGATTGCGGGTCAGGGTGCGGCAGGCGAGCTGCGGGCGACCATTGACCATCATCGCGCAACTGCCGCAAATCCCGGCGCGGCAGACGAAATCGAATTGCAGGGTAGGGTCTTGATGTTCGCGGATTTCGTTGAGGGCGATAAACAGGGTCATGCTGTCGGCATCTTCGATGCGGTAGGTCTGCATGCGCGGAGCCGTGGCGGGATCCTGCGGGTTGTAGCGCAGGATGTCGAAGGAGATGTGGCGGGGGGGCAGGCCGGAGCCTGAGGTCGTGTTATTCATGGGCGTCATTCTTCCAGCGGTTCTTCCAGGCGCTCGTTTTTGCCTTCGCAGGCGGAGGGCAGTTTGTCGGCGTAGGGCATGAGGGCGTGTTGCACGGCGAAGCGGTCGCTGTCGCTCATCTGCGTGCGGATGGCCTCGACTTCGGCCTGACGGGCGGGGGTATCGGGGTGTTCGACGTAGTTTTTCGCCCCATAGCCGCGCCAGCCCGGCGGCAATTCCATCTGTTTGACATCGAGCGCCTCGTAGTCGAGGCGCGGCAGCACCGCGTCATCGTCGGGCCAGAACGCGAGGGTGCGTTTCAGCCAGTCCTGATCGTTCCTGCGCGGAAAATCCTCGCGGAAATGCGCGCCCCGGCTCTCGGTGCGCTGGCAGGCGCCGTGGGCAATGGTGATCGCCAGCTTCAGCATGCGGCGCAGGCGATAGGCGGCGACCAGATCGGCGTTGGCGCCCCAGGTTTTGCTGGTGAGGCCGATGTCGCGGCTGCGTTGCAGCAGGCGTTGCAGCCTGCCGATACCGGCCTGCAAGGCGTCGGCCTGACGGAAGATGCCGACATGGTGAGTCATGATCTCCTGCATCTCGGCGCACAGATGAAAAGCGTTCTCCTTGCCCGAATGGCCGAGGAGCGCTTCCAGCCGCGCCGCTTCGCGCTTGACGAATTCTTCGCCCAGCGTCACTGGCAGGGGCACGCGGTTCTCTGCCTTGTCGCAGAAATCCGCGATGTATTCGCCGACGATCATGCCCGCGACCACCGTTTCGGCCACCGAGTTGCCGCCCAGCCGGTTAAAGCCGTGCAAATCCCAGCACGCCGCCTCCCCGGCGGCGAACAAGCCGCGCAACCAGGGCGATTCGCCCGTGGGCCGGGTGCGCACCCCGCCCATGGTGTAGTGCTGCGCGGGGCGCACCGGAATCCACTGTTCGGCGGGGTCGATACCCAGAAAGCTCTCGCAGATTTCCTTGACCTCGCGCAGATTGTGTTCGATGTGGCGTCGGCCCAGCAGGGTGATGTCGAGCCACAAATGCGGCCCGAAGCGCGAGGACACGCCGTGCCCGGCGCGGATGTGCTCTTCCATGCGACGGGAGACGACATCGCGCGAGGCCAGCTCTTTCTTTTCCGGTTCGTAATCCGGCATGAAGCGATGGCCGTCCACGTCCCGCAGCAGGCCGCCATCACCACGGCAGCCTTCAGTGACCAGAATGCCGGCGGGAAAAATGCCGGTGGGGTGAAACTGGATGGCTTCCATGTTGCCCAGCGCCGCCACGCCGGTTTCGAGCGCCAGCGCGTGCCCCATGCCTTCGCAGATCACCGCGTTGGTGGTGACGCGGTAGAGCCGCCCCGCGCCGCCGGTCGCCAGCGCCGTCGCCCGCGACAGATAGGCAGTCAGCTCGCCGGTGATGAGGTTACGCACCACCGCGCCGTAACAGCGCTCACCGTCGTGAATCAGGGCCAGCGCCTCGCAGCGTTCGTGTACGTCGATGCCCAGGCTGATCGCATGGGCGCTGACGGTAAACAGCATCGCGTGCCCGGTGCCGTCGGAGACATAACAGGTGCGCCATTTTTTGGTGCCGCCGAAATCGCGCTGCGCAATCAGCCCGTGGGCATCGACCCGCTCGGCGAGGGTGACGCGCTCCTCGTTGATGATGACTTCGCGCTCGCCACCGCGCACACGGCTCCACGGCGTGCCCCACGCCGCCAGTTCGCGTGCGGCTTTGGGCGCGGTGTTTACGAACATGCGCGCCACGATCTGGTCGGCCCCCCAGTCGCTGCCGCGCACGGTGTCCTCGAAATGCACATCCTCGTTATCGCCCATGCCACGGGTGACATTCGCCAGCGCCGCCTGCATGCCGCCCTGGGCCGCCGCCGAGTGTGAGCGTTTGGGCGGCACCAGCGACAACACAATCGCCTCATGCCCGCGGCTGCGGGCAGCGATCGCCATGCGCAAACCCGCCAGCCCGCCGCCAATGACCAAAACATCCGTCACGACCGTCTTCATCGTTCCTCCCCTTCTGTCCCCCAGGTCGGCGTGTAGCGTTCGCCGTAATGTTGCCGATGTTCAAAGCCGATTTTCATGTACGCCCCCAGCGTTGCCAGCCCCAGAATGAGGAAAAACGCGGTGAGCAGCCATTTCAGCCAGTGCAGGCTGTGGCGCGAAAGCGGCGGCCAGCCCCATTTGAGCGCCAGCCGGTACAGACCGATGCCGCCATGCAATTCCACCGTCAGCAGCATCACCAGATAGAACGGCCACAAACCGTCGCTCCAAATCCGGTCGGACGAAGCGTAAGGCCCGATGTTCTGCGGCCACACCAGCATCTGGTACAGGTGGGCCGAGGCGAGGAAAAACAGCATGAAGCCGGTGTGCGCCTGCCACAGCCAGAGCGTCGTGTCGCCGTGCTTCATCGCCTGCGCATGGGCGCGCACGGTAGTGTACTGGCGGTAATTGATCGGGAACTTGCGCAGCGCCAGCAGCGCATGAACCACGAACAGCGCGATCACCACGGCCACCACGCCGGACACCAGGCGGGGATAGGACTGCCCCAGAAAGAAATAGCCTTCGAACAGCTTGGTGATCGCCCACATCACATCCGCGCCGAGCAGGATGGAGGCGACAAAAAACATGTGTCCCCACATAAACAGCGCCAGCGCCAGGCCGCTGAGGCTCTGCACCACGTCCAGACGCGCTGGCCAGCGGCTTCTCTTCCCGATTTCGGCCAGCCCGGACTGGACGATGAATACTTCACGCAACATACCAATCCTCTTGATTGAGTAAGAGGCCAACATTGTATGATTTATTGCGGCGCAGCAATCAGGGTTAGCCCGTCCTTGCAAAACGCCCGAGGTTTACCCACACTTCCATATGGATGCCCCGCAGGTTAGGAAAGCCGCGCAGCGCCGGGATTATGAATCCAGAGAGCGGGCGGCAAGGGAGGAAGAGCGACTGGCGGTTGCACGGAGGCTCCTTGCCCGCAACCGCCCAATTGAAGAGATCATCGAAGATACCGGCCTCTCCCACGAGAAAATCCAGTCCCTGCTGCATTGACCCCGCGCAAGTGCTGACTTTCCCCTCGCCCGCTACGCGTGCACGTGGCGAGGGGCGATTGCCCTGCTGACAACTCAGCCTTTCAGTCCGTCCGTCCCAACACCTGATAAACCAGCTCCACCCAATATGCCACCCCGGTAGTCAGGATGTTGTCGTTGAAGTCGTAACGGGCGTTGTGGGGCGCGCCCTTCCCTTTTCCCGCGCCCAGCAGGATGTAGGCGCCGGGACGTTGTTTGGCCATAAAGGCAAAATCTTCTGCGCCCATGGTTTGGGCGGGATTGAGATTGACGCGCTCGGCGCCGACCAGCGCCGTCGCGGCGGCAATCGCAATGCGGGTGGGGGCTTCGGCGTTGACCATGGGCGGGTAGCGGCGCTCGTAGCGAACCTGGGCCTCGAGATCGAAGGCCGAGGCGACATCCGCACTCACCTTTTCGATGCGGCGCTGGATGATGTCCTGGGCTTCGCTGTCGAAAGAACGCACGGTGCCGCGCAAGACGGCCTGCTGCGGGATGACGTTCCAGGTGTGGCCGGCGTGAACCTGGGTGATGCTGAGCACTGCCGGATGCAGGGGATTGACGTTGCGGCTGACGATGGTTTGCAGGGCGCCGATCAGCTTGCCGGCGGCAACGACGACATCATGACCGAGATGGGGCTGCCCGGCATGGACGCCGAGGCCATCGAGGGTGATCTCGAAAATGTCGTAGGCGGCCATGAGCGGGCCAGCCTTGATAGCGAAATGCCCTTCGGGCAGATCCAGGCGGTTGTGCAGACCGAAAACGGATGCGATGGGGAAGCGCTCAAACAGGCCCTCTTCGACCATCACCCGACCGCCGCCCTCGTTTTCTTCGGCGGGCTGGAAAATCAGCGCCACGGTACCGGCGAAATCGCGCCGGGCGGCAAGTTGTTTGGCGGCGCCGAGGAGCATCGTGATGTGTCCGTCGTGACCGCAGGCGTGCATCTTGCCGGGGATGCACGAACGGTGGGGGACATCGTTGTCCTCGGAGATATCGAGGGCGTCGATGTCGGCGCGCAGGCCCACCCACGGGCCGGGTTGCTGGCCCGGAATCACCGCGACCACGCCGGTTTTGGCGATGCCGGCGTGGATTTCGGTGATGCCAAAACTTTTCAGGCGTTCGACGATGAAGCGGCTGGTTTCGACTTCCTCGAAAGCGGTTTCAGGATAAGCGTGCAGGTGATGACGCCAGCCGCGTAATTCATCGTGCAGGATGGCGATTTCAGGAGCGAAGGGAGCGTTCATTCAGGTTCTCAGGTTCTCAGGTTCGCACTTCCCGCCTGTCGTTGAGGCGGTAGCGCAGTAGTTCAAAGCGTGACAGCGGCGCCAGCAAGCCGTGCAAGGGGATGGGCGCGACCGGGGTCAGCGGGATGTCGAGATCATCGGCGGCGCGGATGTCTTGCGCAGCCTCGGCCAGCCGCTGTCCGAGCGCAATCGACAAGGCCACCCCGCGACCGCTGTAGCCCGCAACGGCGAGGATGCCGGGGGCGAGCTGGTTGAGCCGCGGATTGAAGTCGACGGTGATGGCGACATCGCCGTGCCAGGCGTAATCGAACTGCACCTCCGCCCCCACGGCGGGGAAGATGTGCGCCAGGCGTTTGGTAACGTGGGTGCGCAGGCGGACATCCCGGTTATGGGGGAAAAACAGTTTGCCGCCGGTGACGATGCGGTTGTCAGGGGTCGGGTGAGCGAAGAAGAGGTCGCCGTGGGTGTCTGATGAGGCGAGCCCGCCCTTGAGTACGCGGGCGATGACGTCCGGCGGCAAGGGGGCGGTTGCGAGCTGCGACGAACGGGTGGCGACGAAACTGCGGCGCAGGGACGGAAACAGGTTGTCGGTGTAGGCGTTGGTGGCGACGATGACCTTCCCTGCGCTCAACTTGCCGCGCGCGGTGGCAATCTCCCAGCCGCTTTTGTTGACGCCCTCGCTGACGGCCAGCGCCGGGGAATGGGTGTGGATTTGCGCGCCAGCCGCGATGGCGGCTGTGGCCAGCCCGCGCACGAGCTTGAGCGGATGTACGTGGCCCCCGCTCTTCGCCAGCCATCCGGCGTGATACAGGGGCGAACCGACCCGTTTGCGCACCGCGCTCTCATCCAGATATTCGACATCGAAGCCCAGACCCTGCCATTGCTCGTAACGGTTGTGCACCAGCTTCGCCCGGCCGGGCGAGTGCGCGGGTTGAACCCAGCCGCCCTGCACGGCATCGCACTCTATGCCCAGACGGCGAATCAGGGCGAAGGCTTCCGTGGCTGAATTGCCGATCAGGCGCGCAAAGCGGCTGCCGCGCTCGAAGCCAAAACGGGCGCGCAAGCCGTCCGGATACGTCCGTGACAGCGCCGGAATCACCATGCCGTTGTTACGGCCCGAGCCGCCATGCCCGATTTCAAAGGCTTCCAGCACCGCCACACTGCGCCCGGCTTCGGCCAGATGCAGCGCGGTGGACAGGCCGGTAAAGCCTGCGCCGATGATGGCGACATCGACGGTCTTGTGCGCTTCGAGCGCGGCGGTCGGAGGCGGCGGCGCGGCGGTGGCTTCCCACAGCGAGAGCGGCACGGCGGAGGTAGCGGTCGTCATGGGGCGTCCCTCTTTTGTCAGGAAATGAATTCCAGCGCAAGGCCAAACGCTTCGTTTGCGGGAACGATGAGGGAAGTGGCCGATTTGTCGATCACGCTGACCCCGTTCTGTTTCAGCAGTTGGCGGGTATCGACGAGCGAGCGCACGCGCAGGGTCAGCGCAATCTTGCGGTCATCGTCATTTTCACGCGGGGGCAAGGCGTTGCCGAATGCCGTTGCCGCAGCTTCGCGCGTAATCACCTCCACCGCCCCCGTGGGCGTTTGCAGGCGATACCCGTCGGCAATGTCACGGATCGAGTCCTTGCCAAACGTCTGCGCAAACAAGGCGATGGAGGCAGCCGGATCTTTGGCTTCAACCACAACACGGCTGATGGCAAGCACGCCGTTGGGGTGCTGCTGCCATTCCTTGCGCCACAGCAGCTCGGGATCGAGGTTCTGACAGAAAAAATAGCGCCGCTTGGGCGTCGCCCCGGGGTCGAGGCGGAAGGTGCGGAAATGGATGTCAGGCGCGGAGCCATCCCCCAAATCCACCGGGCGGGAAAATGCATTCGGTGCATGCTCGCCGAGCGTCACACCCCGCGCCTTCAAGGTATTGAACAGCGCGTCCGCGTCCCGGGTCTTGAACGCCAGCCCTGAAAATCCCCGGGCAGTTTCCGCGACGCCAACCGGAATGGTGGCGACATTTTTTGCCTCGTAACCCAGCAGCTCCAGATAGTTGTTGTCGAAGATGGCGAGGTGGTTGCTCGAACCGAGGGTGTGGTGTCCGCGCAGGGTCAGAAAGAAACCGAGTTTTTGATATTGGCGCTGCGCCGCATCCAGCTCTTCTGCAACATTGATGACGACGTGATCGACGCGGGGAGAGGTATCAGGCATGAAGGGTTCCATATTTCAAGGTTTGGGGAGGGAGGCTATCGAGCTTGTCGCCGGAATCGGCTACGGCTGCGGCCGCAGCATCAACGGAACGGATCACGGCGGCGGGGTCCCAGTGGCGTCCGGGGACGGCATCGAGCAGGCTGCGGGTGTAGTCGTGGCGGGGGCGGGTAAACACTTCGGCGGCGCTGCCGTGTTCGACGACTTCGCCGTTTTTCATCACCACCACCGCATCGCAGATCTGGGCGGCGACGCGCAGGTCGTGGGTGATAAAGAGCAGGGACAGGCCCAGTTTTTTGCGCAGGTCAGCCAGCAGCTCCAGCACTTGCGCCTGCACCGACACGTCGAGCGCGGAGACCGGCTCGTCGGCAACCAGCACCCTGGGTTCCAGCGCCAGCGCACGGGCCAAGCCGACGCGCTGGCGCTGTCCGCCGGAAAATTCGTGCGGAAAACGGTTGAACGCGGCGGGATCAAGCCCGACCAGTTCAAACAAATTGCGCGCCTTGTCCAGCGCCTGCTGCCGCGGCGTGCCGTGGATAATCGGCCCCGTTGCGACCTGTTCGCCAACACGGCGGCGCGGGTTCAGGGAGGCATAGGGGTCCTGAAACACCATTTGAATGCGGCGCGAGTGGGCCTTTAGCGCCTGTCCGCGCAAGCTCGCCAGATCGGCTCCGTCGAACTCGATCTTGCCATGGTCAATATCGAGCAGGCGCACGATGCAGCGCGCCAGCGTCGACTTGCCCGAGCCGCTCTCGCCCACCACACCGAGCGCGCCGCCTTCAGGCAAGGCCAGGCTGACATCACGCACCGCATGGGTGACGCGCCGCCGTCCGGGCAGAAAACCACCGCTGCGGTAAGTCTTGGAGACCCCGGCGACGCTCAGGATGGACGTCTCCGCCACTTCACGCTGCGGCCCCGGCACCAGCGACGGCACCGCCGCGATCAGACTGCGGGTGTAGGGATGTTGCGGGCGATTGAGCACCTCGTCGGCCAGGCCCTGTTCGACCAGAATACCGTTCTGCATCACCGCAACACGGGTGGCGATCTCGGCTACGACGCCGAAATCGTGGGTAATGAAAAGCACGGCGGTGCCGCGCCGGGCCTGCAACTCGCGGATCAATTTCAGGATCTGCGCCTGCGTGGTCACATCCAGCGCCGTGGTCGGCTCATCCGCAATCAACACGTCGGGTTCGAGCGCCAGCGCCATCGCGATCATGGCGCGCTGACGCTGACCGCCGGAGAGTTCATGCGGATAGGCGCGTGCCGCCGCAACGGGGTCGGGAATCTGGACGCTCTCCAGCAGTTGCTGCACCCGCTCGCGGATCTCGCGCTTGTTCAGCGTGGTGTGAATGCGGAAGGTTTCCCCGATCTGCGCGCCGATGGTGTGCAAGGGGTTGAGCGCCGTCATCGGCTCCTGAAAGACCATCCCGATTTTGGCGCCCCGGATGCGGCGCAGTTCAGCCTCATCGAGCTGGAGCAAATCCTGGCCGACAAATTCGATCTGTCCGGCTGACGCCTTCACCCGCTCAGGCAGCAAACCCAGAATCGCCCCCGCCGTGATCGACTTGCCCGAGCCGCTTTCGCCGACGACGCACAGGATCTCGTTGGCGTTGAGATCGAAGGAGACATCGCTGAGCGCATATTGGCGGTCTGCGCCGGGCGGCAGGTCGACGCGCAGCTTGCGCACGGACAGCAGCGCCTTCGCATTTGTCGTTGTCATTGTTTTTGCAGCCTCGGGTTGAGGGCATCGTTCAATCCCTGCCCGACCAGCGACACCGCCAGCACGGTCAACAGAATCGCCACGCCGGGGATCGCCGAGATATACCATTCCACCCGCAACACATTGCGCCCGCCGCCGATCAGATTGCCCCACGACGGGATGTTCGGATCGGAGAGATTGAGGAAGGCAAGCGCGCTCTCCAGCAGGATCGCAATCGCCAGAATCACGCTGGAATAGACCACCACCGAGGGCAGCGCATTGGGCAGAATCTCGCGGAAAATCAGCCGCGCATCGCTCATGCCCAGCGTGCGCCCGGCCTGGACGAATTCGCGGTTGCGCAAGGACAAAAACTCCGCCCGCGTCAGCCGCGCCACCGGCGGCCAGGAGACCACCCCGATGGCGACGGTCACGGTCTGGAATTCGGAGCCGAACACCGCGACGAAGACCAGCAGCAGCAGGAAATTCGGCAGAATCTGGAACGCTTCGGTGATGCGCATCAGCACATCGTCGAGCACCCCGCCGTAATAACCGGACAAAGCCCCGATCAGGATGCCGATCAAAATGGCGATGGCGGTAGCGATCAGGCCGATCACCAGCGAGACCCGGGCGCCATGAAAAATCTGCGCCGCAATATCCCGCCCGGTGTGATCGGTACCGAACAGGAAAGCCGGGTTGGACAAGGGCCATTGCAAGGGCCGTCCGGCCAGCCCGAGCGGGTTCTTCGGAAAGAAAAACCCGGCGCTCAGCGCCATGAAAATGACCAGCACCAGTAAAACCAGGCCGAACACCGCCACCGGGCTATGCGCGTAATCGCGTAAGAATCGCATCTTCGCCCTCCCTTTTTCAGTGACTTGCGTTGATGCGCGGATCAAGGCGCGCATACAGCAGATCGACGATGAAATTGATCGCAATCACCAGCAGGGCCGAGACAAACACGATGCCAAGCAAGGTATTCAGGTCACGTTGCACCACCGATTCATACGCGAGCCGCCCCAGCCCCGGCAGGGCGAACACGGTCTCGATCACCACCGAGCCGCCGAGCATGGTGCCCGCCTGCAAGCCGATCAGGGTGACGAGCGGCAGCAGCGCGTTACGCAGCACATGGCGCACCAGCACCCGGTTGGCGGAGAGCCCTTTGGCCCGCGCCGTGCGCACAAAATCGAGTGTCATGACTTCCAGCATCGAGGCCCGCATGATGCGCAAGTAGACCGCCAGAAACATCAGCGCCAGCGTCACCGTCGGCAGCACCAGATACCAGACGATATCCAGCCACTTTGCCACCCCGGTCAGCCCTGCCCCCACCGTGCCGAAGCCTCCGGCAGGCAACCAGGCCAGCCAGACCGCGAACACAAAAATCCCCATCAGCCCGAACCAGAACGAAGGCATGGCGTAGCAAACCAGGCCGAGGGTGGAGATCAGCGAATCCGGCCAGCGGTTAACCCGCCGTGCGGCGAGGATGCCCAGGGTCATGCCGAAGAAAATGGCGAGCGCCAGCGCCGAACCCATCAGGAGCAAAGTCGCTGGCAGGCGTTCGATGATGACCTCGGCCACCGGCTTGGCATAGATCGCCGACTGGCCGAGATCAAGGTGCACCAGCCGCCACAGGTAATCCCCGAGCCGGGTACTCGTGCTCTGGTCGAGGGCGTAATACTTGCGCAGCTCCTCGATCATCGTCGGATCGCCCCCTCCCACCTGCGCCACCAGCGCGTCGACGGTATCGCCGGGCGCCAGCTGCAGCAGCAGGAAGAGCCCGCTCAGGATGATGAACAGGGCGGGCAGCGCCGCGGTGAAGCGGCGCAATGCGAGCGAAAAAAACTTCATCGCGTCCGCGCCTGCCCTTAAGCCGCAACCCAGGTGTCATGCCAGCTACTCGACGACCAGCGTGCGGTGTTGTGGTCGTTGTGGACATTTTTGGTGATCACCGAATAGAACTCACGCTCGGTCGCAAACCACAGCGGCAGCTCTTCATTGACGTCCTTGACCAACTGGGCATAGAGCTGACGCCGTTTGGCCGGGTCGATCTCCGAGGCGGCATCGTCAATCAGCTTGTCGACCTTCTCCGACTTCCAGCCGTATTGATTGGTCCACGGTGCGCCATCCGGGCTGCCGGAGCGCACCCACACCGTCGTCGACACCGCAGGATCGCCGCGGTATTGGTGCCAGCCGGTGGCGATGTCGAAATTGTGTTCCTTATAGACTGCACTGAGTGCGCCAGCGATATCGTAATTGCCAATGTCGACCTTGATTCCGACTTCGGCGAGCGACTGCTGGATAAAGGTCGCAAACAGGGGCACGTCTTCACCATTGTTGATGTGAACGAGCCTGAGCGCAAAACGTTGGCCCTTGGCGTCACGCTTGTAACCCGCTTCGTCGAGCAGGGCATTGGCGCGGGCGACATCGTAGGGATAGGGTTGTTTGCTGCCCTCGGGGTAAAAGGCGGTCGATGCAGAAGGAATCAGCCCGGTCGCCGGCCTGCCCTGACCGTAGAGGAAGTTTTCGATGAAGAACGGCACATTGATCGAGTGCACGATGGCGCGCCGCACCCGGATGTCGGCGATGATCTTGTTGCGGAAGTTGAATTCCAGGGTGTTGTTGTACTGGTTGGCTTCCAGCCCTTTGCTCTTGACGCTGAATTTCGGATTCTTGCGCAGCCGGTCGATGTCGGGCAGCGACAAACTGGAATACGTGCTCAACTGAATCTGCCCGGATTCAATCGCAGCAGCGCCGGCAGACTTGTCGGTAATAATGCGCCACACGATGCGATCCAGATAAGGCTGGCCTTCGCGCCAGTAATCCGGATTACGCTCGGCAATGATGTATTGCCCGCGCTGATATTCGACGAATTTGAATGGCCCGGTGCCAATGGGCGCGTTATTGACCGGGTTTTCCAGCACATTCGTGCCTTCAAACACATGGCGCGGCACCACATAACCCAGATCGGCCAGCGCCCGCAGCAGCAGGTCGAGCGGAATCGGACGCGAATAACGGAATATCGCAGTGTGCTCATCCGGCGTATCCACCGCCTCGAGATACAGTTGCAGGGCGGTGGAAAAATTGAGGTGTTTTTTCCACAGCTCCAGCGCGTTGTATTGCACGTCAGCCGAGGTAAACGGCTTGCCGTCGTGCCATTTCACCCCTTTGCGCAGCTTGAAAGTCACCGTCTTGCCATCCGGCGTACTCGACCACGAAGTCGCCAACACCGGCACGGGCTTACTGTCGGCATCCAGATCGACGAGCGCCTCGATGATCTTGCTGGTGACGATATAAACCCCGGTAGAAGCGCGCAAGGCCGGATTAAGAATGCGCTGCTCCGACCCCAGATGCACGGTAAGCGTACCCCCCTTGATCGGCGCACCCCCTGCACCCTGTTGGGCAAACACCGACCTGGGAACCAGCATTGAAGCCATTGCTGCACCGGAAGAAAGCAACCACTGACGACGAGACAATTCCATGGGAGACCTTACATTATCAGATAAAGATACTCTTCAGTATAAGCAAAAGCTCAAGGCTTCTAATTCACAAAAATTAATAACTTTATTACTAAACATTGATCAATATTACATCCGAATTATTGGATCATCAATTCATAACCGGCCATATACGCTTCCCGTTATTCCGCGCGCAAAACCCGCCTCAGCACGCCTCCAGCTTCGCCAGCGCCAGCAATAACCACTTGGTGCCGGCGCTGTCGAAGTTGATCTGCACCTTGGCCTCATCACCGCCGCCCTCTGCGGCGATGATCACGCCCTGGCCGAAGCGCGCATGGCGCACACTCTGACCAATGCGCATGCCGTTGGCGAGTTGGGGGACGGCGCGGACGGACGACGGCGCACGGCGCGGCACATCAGCGCGCGCTCCACTGCCATATTCGCCACCGCCCCCGCCCTGTCTCGCGGGCAGGCTCAGGCATTTGATCAACTCCGCTGGAATCTCATCCACAAAGCGTGAGCGCAGGTGATAGCGGGTCTGGCCGTGGAGCATGCGGCTTTGCGCGCTGGACAGATACAGGCGTTCGCGGGCGCGGGTGAGGGCGACGTACATCAGGCGGCGCTCCTCTTCCAGACCGTCGGCGTCGTTCAGGCTGTTGCCGTGGGGGAAGAGTTCTTCTTCCAGCCCGGACAGAAACACCACGTTGAATTCCAGCCCCTTCGCTGCGTGCACGGTCATCAACTGCACCGCCTCGACGCCCTCCCCGGCCTGATGTTCGCCCGCTTCGAGCGCGGCGTGGGTGAGAAAACCGGCCAGGCCCCGATGTTCGATCTCGCCTTCGCGCTCACCGGGCTCGCCTTCGTCTACAGCCTCGGTCTCGAAATTTTTCGCCGCGCTGATCAACTCATCCAGGTTTTCGAGGCGGTCTTTGCCATCTTTCTCCTGCAGGTAATGCGTGCGCAAACCGCTGCGGTCGATGACATGGTCAACGATATCCGCCAGCGTCAGCCTGGCCGTCTCGCGGCGCAAATCTTCAATCAGCCGCACAAACTGGGCCAGCGCGCCCGCCGCCTTGGCCGCAGCCAGATGGGGCACGGCGGCGTAAAGACTGCTGTTCCAGGTGCGGGCGGCGTCCTGCAAAATCTCCTGCGAGCGAGCACCGATTTTGCGCGAGGGGAAATTCACCACGCGCTGGAACGCGGTGTCGTCGTCAGGATTGGCGAGCAGGCGCAGGTAGGCGAGCGCGTGCTTGACCTCCTGACGCTCGAAAAAGCGTTGCCCGCCATGCACACGGTAGGGAATCGCGGCGGAAAAAAGCTGGTGTTCGATCGTGCGCGACTGTGCATTCGAGCGGTACAGCACCGCGATCTCGCTGCGCGTCGCGCCATCATGCACCAGCGCCTGAATCTCCTCGACCATCCAGCGCGCCTCGTCGAGATCCGAATACGCTTCGAACACCCGCACCGGCTCGCCCTCCCCGGCGCTCGTCCACAGGTTTTTGCCCAGGCGGTTGCCGTTGTGGCGAATGACCGCATTGGCCGCATCGAGAATATTGCGCTGCGAGCGGTAATTCTGTTCCAGGCGAATGAGGTGCTGAACCTGAAACTCGCGCTCGAACGCCCGCATATTGCCCACTTCCGCACCACGGAAGCGGTAAATGCTCTGGTCATCATCACCGACACAAAACAGCGCCGCGCCCCCCGCCTCGCCATCGCTGGCAAGGAGCTTCAACCAGCGGTACTGCAACACGTTGGTGTCCTGAAATTCATCCACGAGGATGTGGCGGAAACGCTGCTGGTAATGGCGTCGCAGCGGTTCGTTGCGCTGGAGCAGCTCGTAGCAGCGCAGCATCAGTTCGGCGAAATCCACCACCGATTCGCGCTGGCACTGGGCGTCGTACTCCTGATAGATCTCCACCCGCCGCCGCGTGTAGTCGTCGAACGCCTCGACCGCATGCGGGCGCACGCCTTTCTCTTTATGGGCGTTGATGAAATGTTGCAGCTCACGCGGGGGGAATTTTTCATCGTCAACGTTGAGCGTTTTGAGCAGGCGCTTGATCGCCGCCAACTGGTCGCCACTGTCGAGGATCTGGAACAACTGGGTCAGCCCCGCGTCGCGCCAGTGCAGGCGCAGCAGGCGGTTACACAGTCCGTGGAAGGTGCCGACCCACATGGAGCGGGTATTGACCGCGAGCATCGTCCCCAGCCGCGCCTTCATCTCGTTGGCGGCCTTGTTGGTGAAGGTGACAGCCAGAATGCCCAGCGACGAGCTCAGCCCGCTTTGCACCAGCCAGGCGATGCGGGTAGTGAGCACCCGCGTCTTGCCCGAGCCCGCCCCGGCAAGCACCAGCGCATGTTCGGAGGACAGGGTAACGGCCTCTTCCTGTTGAGGGTTCAGACCAGCAAGCAATGCAGACATTCAGGGAACTCCTTGAAGGCCGCCATTCTAACTGCTGGCACTCGCCCCCTGCGCTAAAAAACAACATACGAAAAATTTCCTTGAGTCCACGCAGAGAGTGTAATAGTCTTGTTGTGCACAGCAGCAAAATTACCTGTTTATACCTTTATTTCCTTGCAAATTTTGCTGTAACTGCATGTATTTTAATGGTTTTCGTTCACGTACCCTGAATTTTTGCACCACAACATTTTCACCCCCAACATGTTGTGTTGTCTTGTGTTCCCTCCCTCTCCTGCTACAGGAGATTTCACCCGGCCCTGCCGGGTGTTTTTTTGTCGTGCACGGCCTTGACCCGGCAACAAAATACACACCCCCGCGCCGGGGTCGCAGGGACGGGAGAGGGTGTGCCGACGGCACGTCGGCGGTTTTTGCGGGTAAGCGATTACGGATGTTCGCGCTACGCCTGCCGGGAGCGACGGCGGGGACGCCATCGCTCCCGGTGGTGGTCAGAACCGATATCCCGCCTTCACATTCCCCGTCACGCCTTCGTGTTTGCCTGTGTAGCCTTGCACGCCGACATCCAGTGACCAGCCTTTTTCGGCGGGGGTTAGGGTCAGGCCGAGTTCCAGCAGGGCGGTGTCGCCTTTTAGCTTGGGGGCGTCCAGTTTGTAGCCGTAGATGCTGGCTTTGGCCTTGC
>BNUB01000026.1 GCA_025997045.1 Betaproteobacteria bacterium | reverse complement strand
CCGCAGGATTCTGCCATGAAGCGCATGTTTGCCCGCCACCTCGCCACTTTCGGCGCGATTTTCGCCCTCGGCCTCGGCGCAATTTCGCCTTGCGCCGCCGCTGACGACGACGTTCCGGAAGCGACCGATGAGGCCAGCGCCGCAACGGAGGCGAGCGAACCTCTCTCAGTCGCCCTGCCACCGCAGGAATTGAGCGAAGAGATTCTCTTCCACCTCCTCGTCGGTGAAGTCGCGGCGTCCAGAAGACAGTACACACTGTCGGCCCAGACCTATATTGATCTGGCGCGCCAGACCCGCGATCCCCGCCTCGCCCGCCGCGCCGCCGAGATCGCCTTTACCGCCCGCGACCTCGAGCTTGCCCGCGCCGCGACCCGGATCTGGAGCGAAACCGATCCGGGATCGAAAGACGCCCAGCGCCTGCTGGACAGCGTTCTGCACGGCAACCTCACCCCGCTCGACGGGGTCGAAACCCAGCTCTCGCGGGCGCTGGCCCAACGCCCGGACAAGCTCGGCGCCAATTTGCTCGGCCTCGCCCACACCCTGTCCTGGGTTGAAAACAAGGTCGCGGCGATGGAGCTGGTGTTCCGCCTCACCACGCCTTACCTCGATCACCCTGAAGCTTATTTTGCCCGCGCCCAGGCGGCCGCCATCGCCAACCGCGCCAATGAGGCGCTGGCCGCCATTGATCTCGCCCTCGCGGCGCGCCCCGACTGGGAACCCGCGCTGTTGCTCAAAGCCCAGTTGCTGATCAATGCGGGCGCGGCGGTGGATGCAAGCAAGCTGGTGGAGAGTGTGCTCGCCCGCCATCCGGACAGCCGCACCCTCAAACTCGCCTACGCCCGCAGTCTGGCGGCAGCCCGGCAATTCGAAGCCGCACTCGACGCTTTTCGCGCCGTGCTCGATGACAGCCCTGACGATGGCGAGGCGCTCTATGCCGTGGCCTTGTTGACCCTTGATCTGGGCAAACACGCCGAAGCTGAACCCTTGCTGCTCAAGGTGCTGGAAGGCGGCCATCCCCAGGCCGACGCCATCCGCATCCAGCTTGGCCAGATTGCCGCCGCCCGTGGCGATCATGCCGCCGCCCGCAAATGGTTCGAGGCGGTCGGGCCGGGGCGCTACACCCTCGAGGCCCGCGTGCGCAACGCGCGCAGTCTGGCCCAACAGGGACAGCTCAAGGAAGCGCGCCGCGTGTTGCAGCAGCCGGTCGACACGCCCGAAGAGCACCAGCGCCTGGTGCTGGCCGAGGCGCAATTGCTTACCGAAGCCGGACAGGGGCAGGACGCCTACGCCCTGGTCGATGCGGCGCTCGTCACTGACCCCGACAACGCCGACCTGCTCTACGAAACCGCCATGCTCGCGGAGCGCATCGGCCTGTTTGAGGTGATGGAAGGTCGGCTGCGCAAGCTCATCGCCCTCCACACCGACCACGCCCATGCGCTCAACGCGCTGGGCTACTCGCTCGCCGACCGTGGCCTGCGTCTGGAAGAAGCTGAAGACCTGATCAGCCGTGCGCTGGAAATCACCCCCAAAGATGCGTTCATCCTCGACAGCAAGGGTTGGGTGAAGTTCAAACGCGGCGATCTCGAGGGCGCCCGCACCGCGCTGGAAGAAGCGTATGCGATTCGCACGGACGCCGAAATTGCCGCCCACCTTGGCGAAGTCTTGTGGCTGCTCCAACTCAACGACGACGCCCGCCGGGTGCTCGACGAAGCCGCAACCGCCCACCCGGACAACACGGTGTTGCAGGAAACCATCCGTCGCCTTTATCAGCCCTGAGTCAGCCCTGAGCAAAATGATCTCCCGCACGATTTTCGCTCGCGCCGTCATGGCCGCTGCCCTCTGCCTGCTCGCCGCCTGCCGCGTGCTGCCCACCTCGAACGTAGACGCGGTGGTGCGCACGGAGCAGGCCGCGTTCGCGCTCGAGAGCCGCTTTGCCGTCAGCGATGGCGAACATGCCGCCAACGCCAAACTGGAATGGCGCCACGCACGGGACGGCAACCAATGGACGCTGCTGAGTCCCTTCGGCCAGATCGTCGCCCGCCTTGAAGACGGCCCGGCGGGCGCCGCGCTGCAGCTCGCCGATGGCAAACGCTGGCACGCCACCACCGCCGCCGAACTTCTCCCCGCGCTGCTCCCCGAGCTCGCCGACGCCGGGCTGCCCCATGAACGGCTGCCACGCTGGGTACAAGCCGCGCCCCATGCAGAGGCCGAAGTGCGCACACTCGATGACATTGGCCGCCCCGCGCTGGTCATTGACCGTGGCTGGCGCATCGAATATTTCGCCTACGCCTCGGACGACCCCGCCGCCCTGCCGCAGCGACTCGACATCAGCCGTGGCGAATTTCGCCTGCGCCTGATCATCGATGCCTGGCACACCACGCAGTGATTCAGTAATGTCCCGGTGATGTCATTTTTCTCCCCCATCACTTTCGCCCCCGGCCAACTGCACTGCTGTCCGGCGCCCGCGAAACTCAATCTTTTCCTCAACGTAGCCGGCCGCCGTGCCGATGGCTACCACCTGCTGCAAACCGCGTTTCGCCTGCTCGATTGGGGCGATACGCTGGATTTCAGCGTGCGCACCGATGGCGAAATTCACCGTACCCACGACCTCCCCGGCGTGCCCGAGGCCAGCGATCTGGTGATCAAAGCCGCCCGGCGCTTGCAGGCAGCCAGCGGCTCGCCCCTGGGCGCGGACATCACCGTGCACAAACGTCTGCCGATGGGCGGCGGGCTGGGCGGGGGAAGCTCGGATGCCGCCACCACGCTGATGGCGCTCGACCACTTGTGGGGCACCCGGCTGGGCGAAGCGAGGCTGCGCCAGATCGGTCTGGCGCTGGGCGCCGACGTCCCTTTTTTCATCTATGGCCGCGATGCCTTCGCCGCCGGGGTCGGGGAAGTCTTCCAGCCGCTCGAACATCCGCCAGGGTGGTACGTCATCGTCGCCCCCGCAGTCGCCATTGCCACCGCGGAAATATTCTCGGCGCAGGACTTGACGCGCAACACGCCTCCCATTAAAGTGCGCGACTTCACGTTTGCCCACACCGGGAACGATCTGCAAGCCGTGGCCTGCAGCCGCTACCCGGAGGTGGCTGAAGTCATCACCTGGCTGGAGCAGTTTGCTCCGGCGCGTATGACCGGATCAGGTTCCTGCGTGTTTGCAGGCGTCGACTCCGGGGCGCAAGCCCGCCGGATTATGGGACAATGTCCCACACGCTGGCAGACATGGGCGGCGGCAAGTCTGGCGCGGCATCCGCTGCTTGATCTGCCAACGTGAGCTGATTTCGATGGGGAGTCGCCAAGTTGGTTAAGGCACCGGATTTTGATTCCGGTATGCGAGGGTTCGAGTCCTTCCTCCCCAGCCATATTCAACGGGCAGGCCGACAGGCCTGCCCGCTTCGTTTGCGCTCAACGCTTTAATTCGTTTGACATCGGAGGAGCGGTCATGCCATACGGCAGCCTGATGGTCTTTACCGGCAATGCCAATCCCAAACTTGCCGCCGACGTGGTTCGCCGCTTGGGCATCTCGCTGGGCGCGGCAACCGTCGACCGTTTCTCTGACGGCGAGGTCAACATCGAGTTGCTGGAAAACGTGCGCGGCAAAGACGTGTTCATCCTGCAACCGATCTGCGCACCGACCAACGAAAACCTGATGGAGCTGCTGATTCTGGTCGATGCCCTGAAGCGCGCCTCGGCGCACCGCATCACCGCCGCCATCCCCTATTTCGGCTACGCCCGCCAGGATCGCCGCCCGCGCTCGGCCCGGGTGCCGATCACCGCCAAGGTGGTCGCCAACATGCTGCAGGCCGCCGGGGTGCAACGGGTGCTGACCATGGATCTGCACGCCGACCAGATCCAGGGCTTTTTCGATATCCCGGTCGACAACATCTACGCCTCTCCCGCCCTGCTGCCCGATCTTGACCGCCAGCGCCACGACGGCCTGCTCGTGGTCTCGCCCGATGTCGGCGGCGTAGTGCGGGCGCGAGCCTTCGCCAAACGGCTCGAATGCGATCTGGCGATCATCGACAAGCGCCGCCCCAAGGCCAACGTGTCAGAGGTGATGCACATCATCGGCGAAGTCGAAGGCCGCTCGTGCGTCATCATGGACGACATCGTCGACACCGCCGGCACCCTGTGCAAAGCCGCCGACGCGCTCAAGGAACGCGGCGCCAGGAAAGTGCTCGCCTACTGTACCCACGCGGTGCTCTCCGGCCCGGCGCTGGATCGCATCAACACCTCGGCGCTCGACGAGCTGGTCGTCACCGACACCATTCCGCTGAGCGCCCAGGCACAGAAAAGCCAACGCATCCGTCAGGTTTCGGTCGCCTCGCTTTTAGCCGACACCATGCTGCGCATCAACAACGAGGAGTCCGTCTCCTCGCTCTTTATCGACTGATTCGATTGATTTCTTGCCCGCGGCATCCGCCACGGGCGCTTTCCCCTCCGTCTGGTCGCGGACGGAGTTTTCACTGGAGCTTTACACCATGGCAATCAACTTCAAGGCTACCCGCCGCGAACTGCAGGGAACGAGTGCGAGCCGCCGCCTGCGTCTCAAGGGGCAACTGCCGGGCATCATCTACGGTGGCGGCAAAGACGCCCAACCGGTGCTGTTCGACCACAACGAACTCTTCCACCTGCTCAAGAAAGAAGCGTTCCACTCGTCGCTGCTGACCATCGACCTCGACGGCAACAAGGAAACCGCAGTGCTGCGCGACACCCAATGGCACCCGTACCGCCAGCAAGTGCTGCACATCGACTTCCTCCGTGTCGACCCCAGGCAAGCCCTCCACATCAAGGTGCCGCTGCACTTCATCAATGGCGAAATCAGCCCGGCGGTGAAACTGGAAGGCAGCCTCATCTCCCACGTGATGACCGAAATCGACATCAAGTGTCTGCCCGCTGATCTGCCGGAATACATCACCGTCAATCTGGAAAAACTCGAAACCGGTCACGCCTTTCACGTCTCCCACCTCGTCCTGCCCAAGGGCGTCGAAATCGTGCATCACGGCGAAGGGGACCCGGTCGTGGCGAGCGCGCAACAAAGCCGTGGCGAAATCTCGGCTGAAAGCGAAGCCGCCGCCGCAGCGCCTGCGGCCTAAAGCTGCCGCTGCGACCGCTCTGCCGGGGACTCGACCACCATGTCGGCCAGCGCCTCCGCGCCCCGCCTCATCGTCGGCCTCGGCAACCCCGGCGCCGAATACGCTGAAACCCGGCATAACGCCGGGTTTTGGCTATGTACCCGGCTCGCCGCCGACCTCGGCGCGAATTTCAGCTTTGAAGCGCGTTTTCACGGCTTCGTCGCCCATGCCCGCGACGCCGGGCTGACTTTGCTGCTGCCGCAGACCTACATGAACCGTTCCGGTCAGGCCGTCGGCGCACTCGCCCGTTTTTACCGCATCACCGCAGACGAAATCCTCGTCGTCCACGACGAACTCGACCTTCCGCCCGGACAGGCGCGGCTCAAATTCGGCGGCGGTCTCGGCGGCCACAACGGCCTCAAAGACACCACCGCCCACCTCAACACCCAGGATTTCTGGCGCCTGCGCCTCGGCATCGGCCACCCCGGCGACCGCAACGAAGTCGTCAACTACGTGCTCAAGCCCCCGCGCAAGGAAGAACGTCCCCTGATCGAAGAGGCCATCGACCGCGCCCTTGCGACCTGGTCGCTGATCGTCCGTGGCGACTGGGACAAAGCCACCCAGCGCATCAACACCCGCCCCGCCGCGCCCAAGGCGCCGCCCCCACCCTCCAAAAAGGAAGCGACCCCATGAGCCTGAAATGCGGCATCGTCGGCCTGCCCAACGTCGGCAAATCCACCCTCTTCAACGCCCTCACCAAAGCGGGCATCGAAGCAGCCAACTACCCGTTCTGTACCATCGAACCCAACATCGGCATCGTCGAAGTCCCCGACACCCGCCTCGCCCAACTGGCCGAGATCGTCAAACCGCAAAAAATCCAGTCCGCCATCGTCGAATTCGTCGACATCGCCGGTCTGGTCGCCGGCGCCTCCAAAGGCGAAGGGCTGGGCAACCAGTTTCTGGCCAACATCCGCGAAACTGACGCCATCGTGCACGTCGTGCGCTGCTTCGCCGACGAAAACGTCGTCCACGTCGCAGGCAAGATCGACCCGCTGAACGACATCGAAGTCATCGACACCGAGCTGGCGCTGGCCGACCTCGCCACCGTAGACAAAGCCATCAGCCGCTACAAACGCCCCGCCGCCGCAGGCGACAAGGAAGCCAAAGCCCTCCTCGTCGTGCTGGAAAAGTGCTTCGCCCAACTCGACGCCGGCCACGCCATCCGCGCGCTGTCCCTCTCCAGCGACGAACAGGCGCTGCTGAAACCCTTCTGCCTCATCACCGCCAAGCCCGTGCTCTACGCCGCCAACGTCGCCGAAGACGGCTTCACGGATAACCCCTATCTCGCCACCGTCCTCCAGCACGCCGCCGCCGAAGGCTCGCAAGTCGTCGCCCTCTGCGCCGCCATCGAAGCCGAAATTGCCGACCTCGACGACGCCGACAAAAAAGACTTCCTCGAATCCATGGGCCTGGAAGAACCCGGCCTCGATCGCCTCATCCGCGCCGGCTACAAACTCCTCGGCCTGCAAACCTACTTCACCGCCGGGGTAAAAGAAGTGCGCGCCTGGACCATCCACCAGGGCGACACCGCCCCCCAGGCCGCCGGCGTCATCCACACCGATTTTGAACGCGGCTTCATCCGGGCGCAGACCATCGCCTTCACGGATTTCATCCAGTACCGGGGTGAGGCCGGAGCGAAAGAAGCAGGCAAGATGCGGGCGGAGGGGAAGGAGTATGTGGTCAAGGATGGGGATGTGATGAATTTCCTGTTTAACGTGTGAGAGGCGACCATGGATATGAGCAACAGATTCGTCACCTTTTTGCTTGCTGGCCTGGCCATGTTTGGCTCATATATGCTCAAGCAGGACAGAGATGACGCAATGCGCGAATTGCATGATAGAGAAATGCGGGCGCAGGCCACAGTGCTTGATGTCCGCAGAAGCAGCAAATATAGTGGCTGCTGGGTTGACGTCCTGTTCAAAGACGAAAAAGGTGTTGCTTATTTTTTCGGTTGGCCTGCATCGTACAACAAGGCACGAGCCATATACAACGACACAAGGATCGTTAAAATAGAACTGCCATTACAAGCATCTCAACTGCCAAGGTTGTTCGCACGTTGTGGCAAGGTTTCGGTGATAGAGGTCGCGTATTCAAAAAATCAGCCTGAAAAAGCGATTGTAGTAGATGAAGAGAGGAACCGCATCCCTACAATCGTCACTTTCATCGCCGGACTTGTGTTCTTTCTGATGGGTATTTTTCGACCTGGTCTTATGAAAGGCAGAAATGAATAAGCGTTAGGAGCAAGAAAAGCTCCCCCTGCACGCCCCGCTACATTCCCACCTGCGGCACCGGCAAATCCGGCATGGGAATGAAACCGGGCAAAACCTCCACCTTCTTCAACCAGCCGAGCACATTGGGATACGCTGCCAGCGAGATGCCGCCTTCCGGGGCATGGGCCACGTAGCCATAGCAGGCAAGGTCGGCCAGGGTCGGCTGATGGAGCGCGAGAAAGTCGCGCCCGGCCAGATGGTTTTCCATGAAGTTCAGCAAAGTGTTTGCAATGGTGATGGCGGCTTTGTGATCGCCCGGCCAGTTCCATTGCACAATACCGCGCGCCTGCGCCGGGCCGTAACGCACTTCTCCCGCAGAAATGAACAACCAGCGCAGCACTTCGGCGGCTTCTGCCGCTTGATCGGGCAACCAGCCGCTATCCGGCGCGTAGCGTTTGACCAGATAAATCAAGATCGCGCCGCTGTCGCAGATGACCTGCTCGCCATCGACCAATACCGGAATCTGCCCCAGAGGATTGAGCTTGAGAAACGCTTCCGAGCGGCGAACCGTCGCAGGCGCTTCAATGTAGGCATACGGCAGCCCGAGGATTGAGAGCAGGGTTTCGACCCGATGCGCATGTCCGGAGGCGGGGGTGCCGTAGAGGGTGATGGTCGATGGATTCATGGTGGGATCAGCTTTTATTTGCGGAAAAAATAGTATAGCCCAACGATGAACATGAGTGCACCGAAGATGACAGCGCCTGATTGACCAGCCTGATACGCGGCTGAACCGCCGTCTGGCGTGCCCGATGTTAACCAGCGGAAAAGAATCGCACCGCCCCATAGTATTCCGATACCGCCAAAGGTTTTGTTGCGCATTGCCCGGACTCCTTTTTCTGCCACTAGTTGCATGCTTCAGCGACCCTTTGCTCAGCCAATGCAAGCTGTGCCGCACGATTCTTGTCTTCTACATACACCCGCTCGCCTTTGTCGTTATAAGAATATACCGGCCTCCCCACTTTCAATACCCCTAGCTGCTGGCGGGCGTGATCGCAACGCAACATCCGGTTATGGGCGATTACCTGCTCGTTTTGCGCCTTTAATTGCTCGTCGGCGAGGCGGCGCTGGTAATCGCCGCCTGGCACGAAAGTCTTTGTCCTTGGCCTGACCGCAGCCTTAGTGGGGGCGTTCACTGGCTCGACACTGGGGCTGGAAGCCGGCTGCAGCGTAAGCGGTGTGCCCACTGAACCAATCGCACACGGATGATCCTGAAAACTCACCGCACCATTCGCGAGCTTGCATTTGTACGCCTGGGCAAATGCAAGCGACGGCACCGACATGGCAATGATGAGCAGCGTGATGCGAAGGTTCATTTACGTCGTCTCCAATTGGCTGGCTGATGCGCAAGAATGCTACCATCACTGGGATTTCCGTGGGCACTGCGCACTATTCACGGCCCTGTTGCTACCATTTTGGTATCGTGCTAGAGTTCGTCATGCGCATCATTGCTCTATCCACCTTACGGGCGTTTTGGGAGCTTCATCCTGACGCTGAACCACCGCTTCGGTCGTGGTACGCCTTAGCAAACCGGGCTGCCTGGAAGACCCCGGCGGACATCAAAGCTGCCTATGGAAACGCCAGCTTCACCGGAAACAACCGGGTGGTGTTCAACATCAAGGGCAACGACTACCGCCTGGTGGTGGCGGTGCGCTACGACCGGGGGTTGATGTATGTCCGCTTCATCGGCACGCACCGCCAGTACGACAAGATCGACGTTGAGACAATTTGAAGGAGGCCGGTATGGAACTCAAGCTGATTCGCACCAAGAAGGACTATCTGGCGGCGCTGGCTGAAGTGGATCGCTTGTGGGATGCGCCTGCCAAATCGTCGGCAGCCGACCAACTGGACGTGCTGACGCTGCTGATCGAGCAATACGAGCACGCACATTTCCCGATTGCCGACCCTGACCCTATCGACTTCCTCGCCCACATCATGGAAGCACGCGGCCTGACGCGCAAGGATCTGGAACCCTACATCGGGCCGCGTGGCAGGGTATCGGACATCCTGAACCGCACCCGTCCCTTGACGCTGGAAATGATCCGCAAGCTGGCCGAGGGGTTAAAACTGCCTGCCGAAGTGCTGATTCGCCCGTATCGTCTGCGGCAGGCTGATGAAAAGCTGGTTGCAGCGTGAGCGGGCGCGGATTTTCACCAGGCACCCACGATGAGCTAGTCAGCGGGGGGAAGCTGCGCCAGAGTTTCTATGGCTTCCTCAAACTGCTTATTCACCCCGCCGCTTGAACACCACAATCACGACCTCGCCTTCAAAGCCGGATTGTCCAATTTCTTCCTGCATCAACATAAGTGTTTTTTCTCGTCCCGCGCCGCCCGTACCCGCGCCAATCAGGGGGAAAGCGATGGTTCGATAGCCCTTTTCCGTCGCCAGTTTGAGCGCGGAGCGCACCGACAGGCGAATCGACTTCTCCGTAGCGAACCAGAACAGATTGATCCCGGCGACATGAATAATGCCCCGAAACGGCAAGCGTCCCGCCGTGGTATGCACCGCGCCGCCCAAAGGAATCGCGCCGTGTCTGGCAAGCGCGCGAAACGGCGCATAGCCGCCCTGCCGTTTGATGGCGCCGGAGACGCCCTGCGGCAGCAACAGCCACCACGGGATGATGTTGCGATTCCACGCGTTTACAATCACCTCGACCGGCTGCGCCAGCAAGTCGCCTTCCACGATACGAATGGTCGTCTGCGACATCGGAATTGCCCGCCTGGTGGTTGGAATGGCGGGATTATATATTGCGCTGTCCCCGAGCGGCTTATGGTGTCCTTGTCTTGGCGAACAGGCAAACGGCCAAAGTTGTCTCGGAGGTACTTCGTTGGAACTTGCAGATTCCACGGCAACGGCGCCCTCTCCGTGAGCGGGAGCGGACAGAAGTATAAACCTACACCGCCAGCGCCTCCCGCGCCCCATCCTTGTCCATATCCCGCCCTTCCCCGCGCATGATGATCTCCCCGCGCTCCATCACCAGATAGTAATCAGACAAATCCCGCGCAAAGTCGTAATACTGTTCAACCAGCAAAATGGCGATCTCGCCTGTCGCGGCAAGGCTGCGGATCGCGGCGCCGATATCCTTGATGATGGAAGGTTGAATCCCTTCTGTCGGTTCATCGAGAATCAGCAGCTTCGGGCCAAAAGCCAGCGCCCGGCCTATTGCCAGTTGTTGCTGCTGACCGCCGGAGAGGTCGCCGCCGCGGCGGTTGAGCATTTGACGCAGCACCGGGAACATCTCGAAAACTTTTGCCGGAATGGCGGCGCCGCGTGGGCGGGTGGCGAGGCCCATCAGCAGGTTTTCTTCGACGCTCAGGCGGGGGAAGATTTCGCGGCCTTGCGGGACGTAGCCGATGCCCGCCTTGACGCGGGTGTAGGACGGGGCGCGGGTGATGTCCTGGTCGCCGAAGTGGATGCTGCCGTTTTTGGCGGGAACCAGACCCATCAGGGTTTTGAGCAGGGTCGTTTTGCCGACGCCGTTGCGGCCAAGCACGGTGGTGACTTTGCCGATGGGGGCGTCAAAGGAGATGCCGCGCAGGATGTGGCTGCCGCCGTAGTATTGGTTGAGATTGTCGATTTTCAGCATGATGATTACCTGTTACCGCCCCAGATAGACCTCGATCACGCGCGGGTCGGCCTGCACGCTGGCGAGGCTGCCTTCGGCGAGCACGGAGCCGTCGCACAGCACGGTGACTTTGCCGCCCAGCGCTTCGACGAATTTCATGTCGTGCTCGACGACGACCAGCGAGTGTTTGCCTGCGAGGCTGACGAAGAGTTCTGCCGTGCGTTCGGTTTCTTCGTCGGTCATCCCGGCGACGGGCTCGTCGAGCAGCAGCAGTTGGGGCTTTTGCATCAGCAGCATGCCGATCTCCAGCCATTGCTTCTGCCCGTGCGAGAGCAGTCCGGCCTGACGGTTGGCGTAGCGATCCAGCCGCACCTGGATGAGCACGGAGGCGATGTGATCCAGCTCTTCGCCGCTCAGTTCGGCGAAGAGGGAATGGCGCACGCGCTTGTCGGCTTTCATCGCCAGCTCGAAATTCTCAAAGACGGTGTGGTTCTCGAAGACGGTCGGTTTCTGGAATTTGCGCCCAATGCCTGCGTCAGCGATTTGCGGTTCGGTCATGCGGGTCAAGTCCAGGGTCTGACCGAAGAAGGCGGTGCCGGAGTCGGGGCGGGTTTTGCCGGTGATGACGTCCATCATCGTGGTTTTGCCTGCGCCGTTGGGGCCGATGATGCAGCGCAGCTCGCCCGCGTCGATGGTGAGCGACAGGTTGTTGAGCGCCTTGAAGCCGTCGAAGCTGACGGTTATTTCCTCGAGGTAGAGGATGACTTTGTGGGTGAGATCCAGCCCTTCGACGCGGACGCGGGAGGTGGTGGCTTCGCTCTCCCACAGGCCGCCAGAGCCATGGTCGTCTTCTGGGGCGGCGGGGCGCTCGGGGGTGAGGGTTGCGGTCATGCCGTCGCTCCTTTGATGGCGGCTGCGGGGGTGGGGTCTTCTGCTGGCGCGGCGTCTGTTGCTTTGCGTTGCGCCCACAGCCGCCGCCACAGGCCGACGACGCCGTTGGGCAGATAGAGGGTGACGACGATGAAGATGCCGCCGAGGAAGAACGGCCAGTATTCGGGCACGGTGACGGTGAAGAAGCTCTTGGCGAGGCTGACGATGCCGGCGCCAATGACGGCCCCGATCAGGGTGCCGCGCCCGCCGACGGCGACCCATACCGCGATCTCGATGGAGTTGGCGGGGCTCATCTCGGAGGGGTTGATGATGCCGACTTGCGGCACGTAGAGCGCCCCGGCCAGACCGCAGAGGATGGCGGAGAGTGTCCAGATGAAGAGTTTGTAGTGCAGCGGGTTGTAGCCGATGAACATGACGCGGCTCTCGGCGTCGCGGATGGAGGCGAGGACGCGGCCAAAGCGGGAGCGGATCAGGTAGCGCCCGAGGATGAGGCAGAGCATCAGCAGGGTGGCGGAGAGGGCGAAGAGGACGACGCGGGTGGCGCCGGAGGTGATGTCGAAGCCGAGGATGCGCTTGAAGTCGGTGAAGCCGTTGTTGCCGCCAAAGCCGGTTTCGTTGCGGAAGAAGAGCAGCATGGCGGCGTAGGTGAGCGCCTGGGTGATGATGGAGAAGTAGACGCCTTTGATGCGCGAGCGGAAGGCGAAGTAGCCGAAGATGAAGGCGACCACGCCGGGCAGGGCCATGGTGAGGAAGATGGCCCACAGGAAGGAGTCGGAGCCGAGCCAGTACCAGGGCAGTTCTTTCCAGTCGAGGAAGACCATGAAATCGGGCAGATCGGCCCCGTAGCTGCCGTCGCGGCCGATCTGGCGCATCAGGTACATGCCGAAGGCGTAGCCGCCGAGGGCGAAGAAGAGGCCGTGCCCGAGGCTGAGGATGCCGGCGTAGCCCCAGATCAGATCCATGGCGACGGCGACGACCATGTAGCAGAGGATTTTGCCGACGAGGCTGACGGTGTAGGCCGAGAGGTAGAGCGGGTGGCCTTCGGGCACGACGAGGTGGGCGAGCGGGACGCCGATCCAGGCGACGGCGGCGAAGATCGCCAGCGCCAGCCAGCCGCTGCGGGGGGTGCTTTGCAGGAGTCTGAGGGTGAGGGGGGTACGCATGCGCGTCTCCTGGTCAGTCGTCCGCGAAGCGGCCCTTGAGGGCGAAAATCCCCTGCGGACGCTTCTGGATGAAAATGATGATGAAGAGCAGCACCAGAATTTTGGCGATCACCGCCCCGGCCCAGCCTTCGAGGAATTTGGAGACGACACCCAGGCCCAGCGCCGCCCACACGGCGCCGGCCAACTGGCCGACGCCGCCCAGCACGACCACCATGAAGGCGTCGACGATGTAGCCTTGCCCCATCGCCGGGCCGACGTTGGCGATCTGTGAGAGGGCGACGCCGCCAAGTCCGGCGACGCCGGAGCCGATGGCGAAGGCGAGGGTATCCACCCGTGCGGTGGGGACGCCGACGCATCCGGCCATGGCGCGGTTCTGGGTGACGGCGCGGACGAACATGCCGAGGCGGGTCTTTTGCATCATCATCCAGAGCAGCAGCAGGACGAATCCGGCGAAGAAGATGATGACGATGCGGTTGAAGGGCAGCACGACGCCTGCACCGAGGTCGATGCCGCCGGACATCCAGGTGGGGTTGGCGAGTTCGAGGTTTTGCGGGCCGAAAATGACGCGGGCCGCCTGGATCAACACCAGCGACAGGCCCCAGGTCGCCAGCAGGCTCTCCAGCGGTCGGCCATAGAGGTGACGCAGCACCAGCCGTTCCATGACGACGCCGACGAGCGCGGCGATCGTGAAGGCGACGGGGAGCGCGACGATGACGTAGGCGTCGATCCAGTTGGGGAGGTAGGTACGGAAGAGTCCTTGCACGACGAAGGTGGCGTAAGCGCCGACCATGAGTAATTCGCCGTGCGCCATGTTGATGACGCCCATGACGCCGTAGGTGATGGCGAGGCCGAGGGCGGCGAGGAGCAGGATGGAGCCCAGCGAGAGGCCGGTGAAGATTGTGCCGGTGGATTGCGCGAGGGTGATGCGACGGTCGATGGCGCGCAGGGATTCGGCAGCGGCTTCGCGCACGCTGGCGTCGGGCTCGGCCCAGGTGGCGGCGGAGCCTTCGCCGGTTTTTCCGACCAGGGCGGCGAGGAGGTTGCGGACGGCGGGGTCGGTGACGCTGCCCAGGTCTTGCGCGGCTTTGCGGCGGAGTGTCGGGTCGGGGTCGGTGAGATTGACACGGGCGGCGGCGCGGATGAGGACGGCGCGCACAGAGGCGTCTTCTTCCGCGGCGAGGGCGCGTTCAAAGAGCGGCAACAGGGTGGGCGAGGCGGATTCGCCCAGGGTGTTGGCGGCGGCGAGGCGTTCGGGCTGACTGCCGGAGATCAGTATCAGGGCGGCTCGGGCGCTGGAGAGGGCGCGGCGGATGCGGTTATTGACGGTGAGGGTGTCGACTTCAGAGGCGAGGATGTCGGTGACGGCTTCGCCGCTGGCGGCATCGAGCACGGTGTCGCCTTCGACGATGAGGACGCGGTTGTCGATGACGCCGAGATTTCCGGCTTCGAGCGCATCGAGGATGCGGCGGGCGTCATCGCCACCTTCGGCGCCGAGTGCTTCGATGGCGGCGATGCGCCCGGAGAAATCGCCCGCAAAGCCGACGAGCGTGTCGGGATGTACGGCGGCGTGTGCGGATACGGCCAGCGCCATCGCCGCACACCACAGCCCGAGACGGAAGACAAAATTGCTGAGGAACTTCATGGGAGGCAAGACCGAATGTGGGGAGGTGGGGGGCGGGTTTGAAACCCGCCCCTGCTTGTTATTTACAGCCCTTGCTTGCTCTCATTCCCCGCGATATACGGGCTCCACGGCTGGGCACGGATCGGCGCTTTGGTCTTCCACACCACATCAAACTGACCATCCGCACGCACTTCCCCGATGAACACCGGCTTGTGCAGGTGGTGGTTGGTCTTGTCCAGCGTCAAGGTAAAGCCGGACGGCGCCTTGAAAGTCTGGCCGCTGAGGGCGGCGATCACCTTGTCGGTATCGGTCGTACCCGCTTTTTCCACCGCCTGCTTCCACAGGTTGATGCCAACGTAAGTGGCTTCCATCGGGTCATTGGTGACGACGGAATCAGCATTGGGCACGCCGTTCTTCTTCGCCCAGTCTTTGTACTTGGCGATGAAGGCGTCGTTGGTCGGGTTTTTCAGCGACTCAAAGTAATTCCACGCGGCCAGATGGCCGATCAGCGGCTTGGTATCCACGCCACGCAGCTCTTCTTCGCCCACCGAGAAGGCCACCACCGGCACATCCGTCGCCTTCAGCCCGGCATTGCCCAGCTCCTTGTAGAACGGTACGTTGGAGTCGCCATTGATCGTCGACACCACCGCCGTCTTCTTGCCCGCCGCCGCAAACTTCTTGATGTTGGCGATGATGGTCTGGTAGTCGGAGTGCCCAAACGGGGTGTATTCCTCGTAGATGTCCTCGTTCTTCACGCCTTTTGCATGCAAAAAAGCACGCAGGATTTTATTGGTGGTGCGCGGATAAACGTAGTCGGTGCCCAACAGCACGAAACGTTTGGCCGCTCCGCCCTCTTCACTCAACAAATATTCCACTGCCGGAATTGCCTGCTGGTTAGGCGCGGCGCCGGTATAGAAGACGTTCTTTTCCAGCTCCTCGCCTTCATATTGCACCGGGTAGAACAGCAGGCCGTTCAGCTCCTTGAACACCGGGTTCACCGATTTGCGCGACACCGAAGTCCAGCAGCCGAACACCACCGCCACCTTGTCCTGGCTGATGAGTTGGCGGGCCTTTTCGGAAAAGAGCGGCCAGTCGGAGGCCGGGTCGACCACCACCGGCTCAAGCTGCTTGCCGAGCACGCCGCCGTTGGCGTTAATTTCCTCGATCGCCAGCAGCGCGGTGTTCTTCAGCGCGGTTTCAGAAATCGCCATCGTCCCCGACAGCGAATGCAGGATGCCGACCTTGATCGTGTCGGCGGCGTGCGCGCCCAGAGGTGCGCCGATGGCAGCGATGGACGCGGACAGAACCAAGGCTTTGATGAAATGACGACGGCTATGCATGTGAATCTCCCGAAGGTAAGTCGCAACTGATTGGCAAATGGCGCAAGCGGCGCCGTGTTTCCACTGTAAGCAGCCACGGCCACGGGCGGAATACGCAAGATGGCGTAGAGGCGGAGGCAAGCTCGCATTCCCACCCCGCGTTTTCCCCGTCACCGATGCTTACACCTCGGATACAACAACGACATGACCGCAGCCAGCGTTCACGCTATTGTGTGCCCCACCTAGGGCGCAAACAGGCGCCGCGAAGGCTCCCTTACCTTTCAGGAGAAAAACATGGGACATCGTTCCAGTTTGCGCACAACGCTGATCGCAGTGCTGACTTTGGGTGCGCTGAGCGCCACGCCAGTGCTGGCCTCCCTGCCCGGCGCCACGCAGGATAATTGTCAGGCCGGTTCCCGCCATAACAACCCGCCGCCGCAACACCAGCCAGCGCCGCCACCACCACAGCACCGCCCACCCCCGCCGCCACAACACCGTCCGCCGCCCCCACCGCCGAAGGTCTCGGTCTCACATCGTCCCGCACCGCCGCCTGCCTATCGTTTTGACGACCGCCATCGCAACCTGGCCGCGTCCTATTACTCCCGTGAATACGCCACTCGTCGCGGCTGCCCGCCGGGACTGACCCGCCATGGACGCGACTGCGTCCGTAGCAGGTCAACCCCGGCGCGCAACTGGTCCCGCGGCCGGCCCTTGCCCCGCAGCGTGACCTATTACGACTTGCCGCCCGCGCTCGTCGTCGAACTCGGGCCACCGCCTGCCGGTCATCGGTATGTGCGCGTCGCCGGAGACATCCTGATGATCGCCGTGGGCACCGGCCTGGTGGTTGACGCCCTGCAGGATATTTTCCACTGAGCGACAATCCGGACTTGTGCAGAAAGGGGCCATCCGGCCCCTTTTTTTATCTGCCAAATTGGACGGATGAACCCGCGCTTTTCTGCGCCTGAGAATGCTTGCTACAGGGTAATAATGCCAACATCTGGCACACCCGTTTGCCCTGTATCGAGGAAAGATCATGACCAGGATCATTTGTGTGATCGGCAACAAGGGCGGTACCGGGAAGACCACGCTCTCACATATGCTATGTCAGGGGCTTGGGCTACTCGGACACCGCGCCGCTTGCGTACTCACCGACACCTCCCGCGAACCACTCTCGCCCAATGGGCGGCGCTACATCACCGCCGACGCCCGCAACAGCGATGCGCTCGCCAAAGTGGTGGAAAAATTGCGCTCGCTCGACGACTGGATCGGCGTCATTGATGGCGCCGGCAACCGCACTGAACAGGATCGACAGCTCTACGCGCTGGCCGACATCGTGCTGCTGCCGTTTCGTGAATCGCACGAAGATCTGCGCACGGTTATCCATGACCTCGACCTCTTCCCCCGCGCTTACGCCGTCCCCACCCAATGGCCCAACAACGCCTGGCAGCGTGAAGCCGCCGACCGTAACGTGGCCCAGATGATGGGCGCTTACCGCGACCGCATCCTGCACCCGGTGATTGCCCTCTCGGCCACCAAGCTGCTGCTGCACAAACAGTTGCCCGAACAGTGCCCGACGCCGCTCTCCAACACCTGCCGCGCCATCGCCCGCCAGTTGCTGGAGATCCTGGAAATCGAGTCACCGTCCAGGCCGGACGAGTTGAAAATCAGTCCGCTGCCCGCTGACGAGATGCCGCTCCGGCTGGCACACTGATCGCCCCGCTCCCGCACCGTGGGTGCGGGAGAAAAATGGTGTCCTCAAAGTCTCCTATCCACAGCGACACAAGGGTAAGATGACAATACATATCAAAGGGAGGAATAACCATGTCTAGCGATCAAAATGCCAACGATCCCCTGGAGTTTGTCCGCAACATGTGGGGCAATATGGGCTTTTCGTTGCCCGGAATCGTCACCCCCACGCTGGATGTCGGCGAGCTTGATAAACGCATCACCGACATGCGCGCGGTTGAGGGATGGCTGAAGATGAACCTCAACATGCTGCAGATGACCATACAGGGGCTGGACGTACAGCGTGCCGCGCTGTCCGCCGTGCGGGCGCTCAGCCAGCAATGTACGAGCACCGCAGAAGCCGACGGCACTGCGGCCAACCCGTTTTCGAGCGCGACATGGCCGTGGAACGTGATGACCACTCCGGCAGCGACGCCCCAGGCTGATGCGGCCAGCGACCAGGCTTCCTCCTCCAGCAGCAAGCCCCGCGCCACCTCAAGCCGGAAACATTCTGAATCTGCCAACAAGTAAGTTGCAGACTCAGTTGTCAAACTCAGTTGCCAAACTCAGTTACCAAACTGTCCACGCAATGGTGGCGGGCCGTTAAAATACCCGTTTCGGCCCCTCACCATTCAAGGAGACAGTCTCATGGCCCAGCGCCCGTTCAAAGTCCTCGGCGTCCAGCAAATCGCCATCGGCGGCCCCAGCAAAGACAAGCTGCGTACCCTCTGGGTCGACAAACTCGGGCTTGAGGTCACCGGTAATTTCGTCTCGGAACGCGAAAACGTAAACGAAGACATCTGCGCAATGGGCAAAGGCCCGTTCAAGGTTGAAGTCGATTTGATGCAGCCGGTCGATCCGGACAAGAAGCCCGCCGTCCACACCACGCCGCTCAATCATGTCGGCTTGTGGATCGACGATCTGCCGCGTGCAGTCGAATGGCTCACCGCCCAGGGGGTGCGTTTTGCGCCCGGCGGCATCCGTCGCGGTGCGGCGGGCTACGACATCACCTTCCTCCATCCCAAGGGCAATGACGCATTTCCCATTGGCGCCGAAGGCGTGCTGATCGAACTGGTTCAGGCTCCGCCTGAAGTCGTAGAGGCTTTTGCCCGTCTCGCCGGGTAAGCACCACCAGATAAACACGATATTCCCCCGGCAGCAGGGACGGGCTTCAACCCCGCCCCTGCTTCACATAAAACGCTCATAAACACCAGGAGCCTATCCCCATGGCAACACCCGTTATCGAAGAACCCGCAGTTGAACTTCCCGACCCCAAAGAACTCACCAAAACCTATGCCGACGTCGCCCGCCGTGCATCCCATCTGATCAGCGAACACGTGCAACGCCGGTTGCAGCAAGGCATCCCGACCCCGGTCGACGAGCTGGGCATTGCCCAGGCGTTCATGGACATGATGGCGCGCCTGCTGGCCAACCCCTACCGCCTCGCCCAGACCCAGATGAATCTGGTGTGGGACTATTTCTCGCTCTGGCAACACTCGATGCTGCGCTTTGCCGGCATGAATGCCGCCCCGATCGCCGCACCCGAGCGCAGCGACAAGCGTTTCCGTGACGGCGAGTGGCAAGAACATTTCATGTTCGACTTCATCAAGCAGTCCTACCTGATCGCCGCACGCCACATCCACGACACGGTGTCCGGCGTCGACGGTCTGGACGAGCAGACCCGGAAGAAAGTCAACTTCTATACCCGCCAGTACATCGATGCGATCTCGCCATCGAACTTCGCCCTCACCAATCCGGAAGTCTTCCGCGAAACAGTGAGAAGCCACGGTCAGAATCTGGTCAAGGGACTCAACAACCTGCTGCGCGACATCGAAGACGGCGACGGCAACCTGCGCGTGCGCATGACCGACACCGCGGCGTTCGAGCCGGGCAAAAACGTCGCCTCCACCCCTGGCAAGGTCGTGTTCCAGACCGACATGATTCAACTGATTCAGTACCAGCCCGCGACCGCCAAGGTCTACAAGCGCCCGCTGCTGATCGTGCCGCCGTGGATCAACAAGTTCTATATCCTCGATCTGCGCGATAAAAACTCGCTGGTCAAGTGGGCCGTCGATCAAGGCCACACCGTGTTCATGATCTCGTGGGTCAACCCGGACGAAAAACTCGCCGAAAAGGATTTCGCCTCCTACATGCGCGAGGGCGTGCTCGCCGCGCTCGATGCCATCGAAACCCAGACCGGCGAAAAAACGGTCAACGCCATCGGCTACTGTCTGGGCGGCACCCTGCTCGCCACCACGCTGGCCTGGCTTGCGGCCAAAAAGCAGGAGCGCATCGCCTCAGCCACCTTCCTCGCCACCCTGACCGATTTCGCCGAACCCGGCGAGATCGGGGTCTTCATCGACGAAGGCCAGATCTCCCACCTCGAAAAGAAAATGGCCGAGCGTGGCTACCTTGATGGCTCCGAGATGGCAGGCACCTTCAACATGTTGAAGGCCAACGACCTGATCTGGTCGTTCGTGGTCAATAACTATCTGATGGGCAAAGACCCCTTCCCCTTCGATCTGCTGTACTGGAATTGCGATTCCACCCGCCTCCCGGCCAAGATGCACAGTTTTTACCTGCGCAATATGTACATGGAAAACAAACTGGCCCAACCCGGCGGCATCGAGATCGACGGCGTACCGATCGATCTGGGCAAGATCAAGCTGCCGTGCTTTTTCATCTCGGCCATCGAAGACCACATCGCCCCGTGGAAGAGCACCTATCAGGGCGCACGCCATTTCACCTCCGCCGCCATCCATTTCGTCCTCGGCGGCTCCGGGCACGTCGCCGGCATCGTCAATCCCCCGGTTGCCAACAAATACGGCTACTGGACCAACCCGGCAGCCAAACTGCCCGACAGCACCGAGCAATGGTTTACCGGCGCGGAACAGCACGCCGGTTCATGGTGGATAGACTGGCAGAGCTGGGTCACGGCGCAGGACAGCGCCCAGATCGCGCCACGCGACCCGGCCAAGGGCAAGCTGAAAGTGCTGGAAGAAGCCCCCGGCTCCTTCGTCAAACTGCGTCTCGACCATAAACCGGCCTGAAAACGCAGGGGCGGGTTTCAAAACCGCCCCTGCCCCCATAACTCCATGACCGCTCCCCCGATTGTGGTGCTCGACACCAACATCGTGCTGGCGCTATGGCATTTTGCCGACCCGGCCCTCGCGCCACTCGCCCACGCCATCGACGCAAATCACGTCATCCTCATCAGCCGTGACGACGCCGTGGAAGAGCTGCGCCTCGTCCTCGCCTACGCCCGATTCGGCATCCCCCCCTCCAGGCAAGCGGAGATTTTTGCGCATTACCACGCCCGTTTGCATGCGCCTCCACCACCCACTGATGCCCCCCCCGAACTGCCGCGCTGCCGGGATACGGACGACCAGAAATTTCTCGAAATCGCGGCACAGCAGGGCGCGGACTATCTCCTCAGCCGCGACCGCCTGCTACTCAAACTGGCCCGCCACCGCCTGCTGCGTGAACGTTTCCGCATCATGACTCCTGAATGTTTTCAGCGCGGAAACTTGGGAAACCCCGGACACGCCAGTTAGAATGCACGGACTATCTGCTTTTCCCTCTGGCCCTGTTCAGGAGAAAAACAATGCGAAAAACCACCCTTGCCACCGCCGCCACCGTTCTGACCGCCGCGTTTGCCCTCAGCGGCCTGTTTGCCCCGACACCCGCCGTGGCTCAACAGCGGTTTGTCACCATCGGCACGGGTAGCGTCACCGGCGTGTACTACGCGGTAGGAGGCGCGATCTGCCGCTCGGTCAACAGGAGCCGTTCCGAGCACGGCATCCGTTGCTCCGCCGAGAGCACCGCCGCCTCGACCTACAACATCAACACCCTCCGCGCCGGTGAACTGGTTTTCGGCATCGCCCAGTCCGACGCCCAATACAATGCCTACCGCGGCCAGGGCGCCTTCAAGGGGCACGGCGCGTTCACCGAGCTGCGGACAGTATTTGCGCTCTATCACGAGCCCCTGACCATCCTCGCGCGCCAGGATGCGGGCATCACAAAGTTTGAAGATCTGCGTGGCAAACGCTTCAACATCGGCAACCCCGGCTCCGGCACCCGCACCACCATCGACGACCTGCTGGCAGGGTTGGGCATGACGGTGCACGATTTCGCCCCGGCCTCCGAACTCAAACCCGATGAACACGGCGCTGCGCTGTGCGCCAACACCATCGACAGCTTCGCCTTCGTCGTCGGTCACCCGGCGGCCAACATTCAGGAGCCCGCTGCCGCCTGCAGCGCCCAATTGGTGTCCCTCACCGGCCCCGCCATCGACAAGCTCATCGCCAAACATCCTTATTACGCCATCGCCACCATCCCGGGCGGAATGTACGCCAACAATCCACACGATACCCAAACCTACGGCGTCGTCGCCACGGTCGTAACCTCATCCAGAGTCCCGGATGCGGTGGTCTATGCCGTGGTGAAATCAGTGTTCGAGACGCTGGACGACTTCAAAAAACTCCACCCCGCGCTGGCCGATCTCGCCCCAAAGCACATGATCCGGGACGGCCTGTCAGCGCCGCTGCATAACGGCGCTGTCCGCTATTACAAAGAAAAGGGCTGGTTGTGAAGTCTGTTGCTCAAATCGTTGTCAGCTTTCCGACAATCACATCACCGCGCATTCCGCGCCATAAACGCCGCCGATGAGCAGGAATTCGTCTTCGCCTTTGAGGATGCCGGGGAGGAGTTGGCAATGGAAGAGGATTTTGGGGACGGGGGCTTGCACGGTGAGGATGTAATCGCCGAATTCTCCGGCGCGGTCGCGGTTGCGGGTGAAGGAATTCAGGTTGTTGAGGAGCAGAATCGGGTGTTTGTCGGAGCCATCGGGCAAACGTTCGTGTTCGCCCAGGCGGTTGATGCCGCGATACAGGGTGAGATGGCTGACATCCGGCTGTTGGCGGGCAAATTCGTATTGGCAGTAGGCGTAGACCAGATCAAGCTGGGCTTCCAGCGCGTTGGTGCCGTATAAGCCTTGTGTTCGCATTTCCATGTAGCGCCGATAGGCGGTGTCGGACGGGTTTCTGAGCGCTTCGCCGTGGTAGCGCGGCAGCAGGCCGAAGCGGGATTCCACCCAGCCTTTCATCACCGCGCCTTCGCGGCTGTCGGAGTCGAAGTTCCAGCCTCTGATCATGCGGGCGTAGTTGGCGTTGGCGCGTTTTTTGGAGCGCCCGCTCAAGCCCGCTTCGTCCAGATGTTCCAGACGAAAGTGCACGGTGATGTAGTCCTGAAAAATTTCCGCCCGCCGTTTTGCTGCGGGGATGGCGTCCAGACGCTTGAACAGGTCGCGGTGCAGGGTTGCGACACCATCCAGTTCCAGCGGGGCGGGATGCAACTGGTAAGTCAGGCTGCCCAGAATTTCCGCTGACAGATTGCAGCGATTGATGGGCAGACGGGCGTCCCGTGGCAGGGAGGGTATTTTGTCGGTAGCCCTACAAATCGTAGGGAGACTGTCGTATTCCCGCATGTCGCAAAAACTCCGTCGCTTTTGGTTTATTGTTTTAAAATCAGTGTGTTATGCGTGACTGTCATGGTTGGCACGGTTCGTGCGGTAGGTGTTGGGCAAACGCTGGCTTCCCCGCAACATCTGACTGTATTGAAAAGGAGATTACACCATGGCAAAACTGCGTCAATGCGCCATTTATGGCAAAGGCGGCATCGGCAAATCCACGACCACGCAGAATCTGGTCGCGGCGCTGGCTGAAGCTGGCAAAAAGGTTCTGATTATCGGCTGCGACCCCAAGGCCGATTCAACCCGTCTGATTCTGCACTCCAAGGCGCAAACGACCGTGATGCATCTGGCGGCGGAAGCCGGTTCTGTGGAAGACCTGGAGCTGGAAGACGTGCTCTCCGTCGGTTACGGCGGCGTCAAGTGCGTGGAATCCGGCGGCCCGGAACCCGGCGTGGGGTGCGCGGGTCGGGGCGTGATTACCGCCATCAACTTCCTTGAGGAAGAAGGCGCTTACGACGAAGACCTCGACTTTGTGTTCTACGACGTGTTGGGTGACGTGGTGTGCGGCGGGTTCGCCATGCCGATTCGTGAAAACAAGGCGCAGGAAATCTACATCGTCTGTTCCGGCGAAATGATGGCGATGTATGCCGCCAACAACATTTCCAAGGGCATTCTGAAATACGCCAATTCCGGCAGCGTGCGTCTGGCGGGGCTGATTTGCAACAGCCGCAATACCGACCGTGAAGATGAATTGATCGAGGCCCTGGCTTCCCGGCTCGGCACGCAGATGATTCACTTTGTGCCGCGTGACAACGTGGTGCAACACGCCGAAATCCGCCGCATGACGGTGATTGAGTACGACCCCAAAGCCAAACAGGCGGACGAATATCGGGCGTTGGCGCGGAAGGTGGTGGAGAACCAGAAGTTCGTGATTCCCTCCCCGCTGGAAATGGAAGACCTGGAAGACCTGTTGATGGAATTCGGCATCATGGAAGTGGAAGATGAATCCATCGTCGGCAAGACCGCCGCTGAACTGGCTGCCGAAGCCTGCGCCGCCTGATGGCGAAGCAGGTTTTACGCACGACTCAATAATTCATTTTGCGTCTGGCACGACGAAGTACCGACGTGATGAAAGGAGAAGCACCATGGCAGCACTCACCCGCGAAGACACCGAAGCCCTCATTGCCGAGGTGCTGGAGGTGTACCCGGAAAAGGCGAAGAAAGACCGCGCCAAACACTTGATGGTCAACGACAAAACGCTCGAATCCTCCAAAAAGTGCATCACCTCCAACCGCAAATCCCTGCCCGGCGTCATGACCATGCGCGGCTGTGCCTACGCTGGTTCCAAAGGCGTGGTCTGGGGGCCGATCAAGGACATTATTTCCATTTCGCACGGCCCCGTCGGTTGCGGTCAATATGCCCGCGCCGGTCGTCGTAATTATTACGTCGGCACCACCGGCGTCGATGCTTTTTGCGAAATCAATTTCACCTCCGATTTTCAGGAAAAGGACATTGTGTTCGGCGGCGATAAAAAGCTCGCCAAACTGATTACGGAAATCGAACAACTGTTCCCCTTGAACAAGGGCATTTCCGTGCAGTCCGAATGCCCGATCGGTCTGATTGGCGACGACATCGAAGCCGTCTCCAAAAAGGCGTCCGCTGAAATCGGCAAGCCGGTGGTGCCGGTGCGCTGCGAAGGCTTCCGGGGCGTGTCGCAATCTCTGGGACACCACATCGCCAACGACTCGGTGCGCGATTTCATCCTCTCCAACCGCGACGGGCAGGCGTTTGAGAAGACGCCTTACGACGTTGCCATCCTCGGCGACTACAACATCGGCGGCGACGCCTGGGCTTCCCGCATTCTGCTGGAAGAAATGGGGCTGCGCGTGGTGGCGCAATGGTCGGGCGACGGCACGCTGGCGGAAATGGAAAACACGCCGAACGTGAAGCTGAATCTGCTGCACTGCTATCGTTCAATGAACTACATCAGCCGCCATATGGAAGAAAAGTACGGCATTCCCTGGCTGGAATACAATTTTTTCGGCCCCACCAAAATCAAGGAATCGCTACGCAAAATCGCCGCTTTCTTCGATGACAAAATCAAGGAAGGCGCCGAGCGGGTGATTGCAAAATACACACCCGGCATGGAAGCGGTGATCGCCAAATACCGCCCGCGTCTGGAAGCTAAAAAGGTCATGCTCTACGTTGGCGGTCTGCGTCCGCGTCACGTCGTGGGGGCTTACGAAGATTTGGGCATGGAAGTGGTCGGCACCGGCTACGAATTCGCCCATAACGACGATTATGACCGCACCATCAAGGAAATGGGCGATACCACGCTGATATACGACGATGTGACCGGCTACGAGTTCGAGCGTTTCGTCGATGCCATGAAGCCTGACCTCATCGGCTCCGGCATCAAGGAAAAATACGTCTTTCACAAAATGGGCGTGCCCTTCCGGCAATTGCACTCCTGGGATTATTCCGGCCCGTATCACGGGGTTGACGGCTTCGCCATCTTCGCCCGCGACATGGACATGACATTAAATAATCCCTGCTGGACAAAGCTGACGCCGCCCTGGTTGAAAAAGGAACCCGAGCCACTGAAGCAGGCGGCCTGATGCATTGCGGGGCGGGTTTGTCATCCGCCCCGAAGCAACCCGAAGCGCCCCCCTGACCCTGCCAACTTTAGCGCGTATCCACAAATAGCTGGTGCCGCGAAGGAGAACGAAATGCAAGACGTAGAGCACATTAAACCCTGTTACCCCTTGTTTCGTAATGACGAATACAAGAGTACGCTGAAAAACAAGCGGGAACAATTTGAAGAAAACCCCGGCGCCGACAAAGTGGCGGAAACTTTCGCCTGGACGACCAGCCCGGAATATCAGGAAATCAACTTCAAACGCGAAGCCCTCACCATCAACCCGGCGAAAGCCTGCCAGCCTTTAGGTTCCGCGCTCTGCGGTCTGGGTTTTCACAAGAGCCTCGTGTATATCCACGGCTCGCAAGGCTGCGTCGCCTACTTCCGCACCTATTTCAACCGCCACTTCAAGGAGCCGATTGCCTTTATCGCCGATTCCATGACCGAAGACGCGGCGGTGTTCGGCGGGCAGAAAAATGTGCACGAAGGTCTGGCCAACGCCAGCCGCCTCTACGGCGCGGAAATGATCGCCATGTCCACGACCTGCATGGCAGAGGTGATTGGCGACGACCTGAACGCCTTCATCAACAACGCCAAAGCCGAAGGCAATATCGACAAGGGCTTCCCCGTCCCCTTTGCCCACACGCCCTCTTTCGTCGGCTCCCACATCACGGGCTGGGACAACATGGAAGAAGGCATCCTGCGCTATTTCACCTTGAATGAAATGGAAGGCAAGAAGGTCGGCAGCAACGGCAAAATCAACATTGTGCCCGGCTTTGAAACCTATCTCGGCAATTACCGCGTCATCAAGCGCATGTTAAAAGAAATGGAAGTCGATTACACCTTCCTCTGCGACCCGGAAGAAGTGCTCGACACTCCCGCCGACGGTGAATTCCGCATGTACGCGGGCGGCACCACCATTCCCGAAATCAAGGATGCGCCCAACGCCATCACCACTTTCCTCTTGCAACCGCAAAGCCTGGAAAAGACCAGAAAATACGTGGAAGGCACCTGGAATCAGGAAGTGCCCAAAATCACCATCCCCATCGGCGTTTCCGCCACCGATGAATTTCTGATGGCGGTTTCGGAAGCCACCGGCAAGCCCGTTGCCGATTCGCTCACCAAAGAACGCGGGCGGCTCGTCGATATGATGACCGACTCGCACGCCTGGCTGCACGGCAAAAAAATGGCAATTTACGGCGACCCGGATTTTGTCTACGGCATGGTCGGCTTCATGCTCGAACTGGGCATCGAACCCACGCACATCCTCTGCAACAACGGCTCCAAGCGTTGGGCGAAAGCGATGGACAAACTGCTGGCAAGCTCGCCCTACGGCATCCACGCCAAGACCTACCCCGGCTGTGACCTCTGGCACCTGCGTAGCCTGTGCTTCACCGACAAGCCGGATTTCCTGATCGGCAACAGCTACGGCAAGTTCATCCAGCGCGACACCCTGCACAAAGGCAAGGAATTTGAAGTGCCCCTGATTCGCATCGGCTTCCCCATCTTCGACCGTCATCACCTGCACCGCATGACCACGCTGGGCTACGAGGGCGCGATGTACATCCTCACCACCCTGGTCAATGCCGTACTCGAACGCCTCGACGATGAAACGCGCGGCATGGGCACGACCGACTTTAACTACGACCTCGTGCGCTAGTCAGAAATCAGGCGTCGGGAATCCGGCATCCGCGCAAGTTTTGCGGGCGCCTGCATCCTGACCCCTGATGCCGTCAAGGAGAACCGTCATGGCAAACATCATGATCCGCCAGAACCCCGCCGGAGGCCTGGTGTTTTACCTGCCCAAGCGGGATCTGGAAGCCGCCATAGACAGCATCGAGTTTGACGCCCCGGAAAAATGGGGCGGCGAACTGAAACTGGAGAACGGTGGCAGCTACTACGTCGATCCCATCCCCAAACCGGCGCGTCTGCCCGTTTCGGTGCGCGCCAAACGTCTGGGCGCGGCGGAAGACTGAACGCAACAACTTATTCCCAGGAGTGACATCATGGCTGTAACCATCAATGTTGATGAATGTACCCGCTGCGACGACTGCATCCCGGTCTGTCCCACAAAATCAATCAGCGTCAAAAAAGGCAACCTCGTGGTCAACGCCGACACCTGTACCGAGTGCGAAGACCATGACTCGCCCAAGTGCATGGCGGTCTGCCCCTCCGGCAGCATCACCTACGCCTGACGCGCTTTCCCATAAACCGCGCCTCATGAACACACAAGGAGCTACCCCATGTCCGAGACTGCGCCCATCGCCTCCCGCGAAGCCGCCCTGCGTATTGCCCATGCGGCGCGCGTTCTGAACGGTCTTGATGTCAAAGCCTTCGTTGGCGCGTTAATCGACCGCTACGACCTGCCGCTCACCGAAAACAAACTGGCGCAAGTCACCGTAGAAGACCTGCGCGGCATCCTCGCGGGCGACCACGCCGAAGAAAACTGCGTCGTCGGCGTAACGCTCGACGCCCTGAAAGCCGCCATCAAGCGCTTCAAGGGCGAAGGCGTCGAAGGCAGCGACCTGCCCGCCATCGAACCCTACGCCGAAGGCGACCTGCCGCGCGCCATCCGCGTCGCCATCGCCTCCAACCACGCCGAACAACTCGACGGACATTTCGGCTCCTGCGAGCGATTCCTGATTTATCAGGTCTCCCCGGACATCATCAAACTCATCGACGTGCGCGGCACGCTGGAAGCCGATCAGCGCGAAGACAAAAACGCCGCCCGCGCCGCGCTCATCCACGACTGTCAGATCATCTACCTGCAATCCATCGGCGGCCCCGCCGCCGCCAAAGTGGTGCGCGCGGGCGCGCATCCCATCAAACACCCCAAAGGCGGCGCGGCAAGGGACATCCTCGCCCAACTGCAAAAACACCTCAACACCCCGCCCCCCTGGCTCGCCCGCATCATGGGCGTCCCCGCCGCCTCGCTGCAAAAATACGAAGACGCACTGGCGGAAAAATCGGCGGAAGCATTGCTCCTCGCAGAGGAAGCCTGACATGCTGACCCCGGACATCCTCGCCGCTGTTGCCCGCATTGCCCCGCAGCAAAACGCCAGCGCCTTGCGCGAAAAATTCCCCGGCGTGATGTTCACCGAATGCAGCGAAGATGACATCCCCGCCCGCCTGACCCCGGCGCTGGCAACCCCCGCCTTCCTCTTCTTTCTGTTCACCAACGCCAGCGGTCACTGCCTGGAATTCACCGGCGACTTTGAAGTTGCCACAGGCATCGTCGTCGCCGCGCGGGTTCCAGATGGCGACGAAACATGAATACAACACTGGCATGGCAGGAATACTGCAAAAACCTCGCCCCCGCCCTGCAAACCGCCTGTAAACAAGCCACGGTTTCCAGCGGCATTGGCGAATTACTCACACAACTGGCAAACGCCCAACCCGAATGGCCGTTCCAGCATCGCTTGAGTCGCGGCGGCTGGTATCGTCCGGGCGGCGTCGTCGATGCCGCAGGCAACCCCATTGCCGACAACCTCGAAACCTGGGCAGAAGCCGCGCTGGACGCCCACGCGGGCGACCTCGCCCTGCTGCTCGAAGACCTGGAAACCACCCCCCGCTACGCCACGCGCTTCATCGGCAGCACGCACTACCTCATCGCCCCAACCGGCGAAGGCGCAGCGGATTTTCTGCAACTGGAAATCGAACAATTGCAGGAAACCGGCAGTCACCGCCTGGGCGAAGGCGCGCCGAACACCCCTGGCGAACTCATTGACCCGCTGGAAATCAAAACCAGACTGCAAGCGCCGCTGCCAACCACGGCGCACTACCACTTCCGCCGCGTCATTCATGTTGGCGCGATGTTGGAACGCATGTGCACCCGATCCCCCGCAACCCCGCCCATCCAGCGCCTGCTGGATGACTGGCAAAACAGCAGCGCCGGAATCGCCGCCCCCTTCCACCAACATTGGCTCATCGCCTTCCGCGAATACCTCGACCGCTACCAGCAAACCCAATACCGCGCCCAACCCATTGCCGCCCATACCGACAAACCCGGCGACAAGCCCCCCGCCTTTGCGCTGGCGCCTGGCGCCAACGGATTAAAACTCCACGCCGCCCTGCAAGCCTTCGACCGCGAAACCGGCTACCCCTTCGCCTGGTTCTTCCATCTTTTAACCACCAAAGCCATCCCGCAATGGGTTGCCCAAACCACCGTAGAAGACGCCCTGAACGGCTTCGCCTACCTGCCGCAACGGGATGTGGACATTGTGCGGAACTGGCTGCATCGACCGTATGTCGTGTAGGGATCACGCGGAGTTAAGCTGTGGTCGTAGACGTTCGCTTGAACGAAAAGTTAGACTTATGCACGAAAATTCCCTACGTACAAGAACGCCAGAAGGTAGGGTTTGAAGTAGCGTAAAATGACATTAAAATAGTGACATACGCAAGACCGATTGTTCGATGGGTGAGCATCGGCGGCAAATATCCTGATTTGGGATAACCCAAGATCGGATAGATAATGTTGCCATGATACAGCGGAACATGTATGAATCCCTCCAAAAGGCACTGGTTGAGGTAAGGCAGTCAAAGGGTTTAACCCAGACTGAAATTGCGACGCACCTTGGCAAGCCTCAGTCGTTCGTCTCCAAATATGAAAGCGGAGAGAGGCGTCTGGACGTGATCGAGTTTCTGGAAGTCTGCCAAGCACTATCAGTCAAGCCTCTCAACATACTCAACAAGATCATCAATAATGCCTAAAACACAGTCAATTTTGAAGCGGTGGGGAATTTCGGAGCAAGATCTGACCGAACTTGTAGACCAAAATCCGAGCCTGAGGGGTATCTTGCTCGGGTACGTCGCGGAGCGGAAGTTTCACGAAACCTTTCTGGATCATCCGGCAATTACCGAGAAGGGCAAGGATGACGATCATGACCGGACACGAAAAGGCGACCGCCGCATAACCTATAAAGGGAAGAGTCTGGTCATTGAAGTGAAGAGCCTGCAAACGAACTTGGTAAAGAACCTCGGCAATGACTGCTGGTTGGGAAAGTCTCAGGTCGATGCGAGCGATAGCCGTGAAGTCTCTTTTCCCGATGGTAGCACGTTGAAGACGACATGCCTGTTGAGAGGAGAGTTCGATCTGCTGGCAGTAAATTGCTTTGCATTCGGAGATCAATGGCGCTTTGCGTTTGCACTGAATTCCGAGTTACCGCAGAACACCTACAAAAAGTACACGGAGTACCAGCGAAAGCATCTGTTACCCACTTTGATTGCTGTCGAATGGCCGCTGAAGCCCCCATTTACGGACAATCCATTCAAATTATTGGATAGACTGGCAGCTAAGGCTAAATAGCTACTCAACCGCGCATTGATGATCGCTTTTTGCCCTTCGGAATCTTCACGAAGACCAAGAAGTAGCTATGATTTTTTCTGGCATGGACTTGTTTTTTTAGCCGACTGATTCCAGCCTTATTCAGGCGAACGACGACAAAAAGGTCTTTCGTGTAGAAGCCTAGTGTCTCGTAGTGGTTGATGATTTCCACATGGGTGAGCCATTGTCGATTTGCTGACACTTCGTCTTGGCACTTGACGATTATTATGCCGCTGTCTTTCAGGACGCGAAACGCCTCGGCTCCTGCCTTGTAGTAAAGATCACTGACAGCTGCGTGCCACTTTGGTCCAGTACTGGCTTCATCTCCGTTGGAGTAGTACTCCCGAAAAGCAGAGTACACGCCGCTACCTGCCTTGTGCTCCTTATTGGGTCGCAACAGCCCTTCCATGTACGGTGGATCTAGGACAACAACATCCAGGCTTTCCGAGGCGTAGGGCAGCGCACGGCAATCAACACCAGTAGCAATATCCGAAAAGATCAGTTCGTATCTTGATAGGTCGACGTTTTTCCAGAACACTCCGGTTCCATAAGTTACATCGGCGATCCTTGCGCCATCGGGAACGTGGAGATCCAGAATTTGCGGAAATATATCGGCGTTGCCCCCTGTGAACGCGGACATAACAACATCCGCAGTCGAAATCCCACCCTGCGTCCTTCTGTTCGTCGGGTCAGGTTCGTGAGGGACTAGTTCTAGCTGTTTGGCTTGGAGAATCATGGACGCAGGATATCCCGTTTTCGGATAATTTGCAAGCAACAGAATTTCCGATGCCCAACGTTTAAAGTATTGGACAAAGCGAACGCGGGATCAGGGTGGTCACGACGCGCCGTGCCCCTACGCGCCAAATGAGTGGCATCGCCAAACGAATCCCCCTGAAATTGTCGCCTTTCCGACAAAACCACACCCCGACAACACCCTTGCAAACCCAATAAAATCAACAACATATTTCATGGCACAGGTCTTGCCTAATGGTACGCAACCATCAGGAGAACGCCATGAGAGCCAGCGAAATTCAGGCGCTGTTTGACGAACCGGCATGTCGCCATAACCACAAGGAAAAATCGGGTTGCGCCCGTCCCAGGCCGGGGGCTGCGGCGGGCGGGTGCGCGTTTGACGGGGCGCAGATCGCCTTGTTGCCGATTGCGGATGTGGCGCACATCGTGCACGGACCAATCGCCTGTTCGGGCAATTCCTGGGATAACCGGGGGGCGCGTTCTTCGGGCACGGCGTTGTACCGCATCGGCATGACCACCGATTTGTCGGAAACCGACGTGGTAATGGGACGCTCGGAGAAGCGGCTGTTTCATGCCATCAAGCAGGCGGTTGAAAATTACCATCCGGCGGCGGTGTTCGTGTATGCCACTTGCGTGACGGCGCTGATTGGCGACGATATGGAATCCATCTGCAAGGCGGCGACGGCGCGTTGGGGCGTGCCGGTGATTCCGGTGGACGCCGCCGGATTTTATGGCACCAAGAATCTGGGCAACCGGCTGGCGGGCGAGGCGATGTTCAAATATGTGATTGGCGCCGCCGAACCCAAGCCTGCGCGGGCGCATCCGGCGGGCATTCCCACGTACGATGTGAATTTGATTGGCGAATACAACATCGCGGGCGAGTTCTGGAATGTCGCGCCGCTGTTTGATGAACTGGGTTTGCGGATTCTCGGTTCGCTCTCCGGCGACGCCCGTTTTGCGGAAGTGCAGACCATGCACCGCGCTCGCGTGACGATGGTGGTGTGCGCCAAGGCGTTGCTCAATGTCGCGCGCAAGTTGCGGGAGCATTACGGCATTCCCTTTTTTGAGGGCAGTTTTTACGGCGTGCAGGATACCTCTGCCGCCCTGCGCGATTTCGCCCGCGTCATTGGCGACGCCGATTTGATCGCCCGCACCGAAACCCTGATTGCCCGCGAGGAAGCCAAAGCGCACACCGCGCTGCAACCGTGGCGGCAACGGCTGAAGGGCAAGCGGGTGTTGCTCTATACCGGCGGGGTGAAATCCTGGTCGATTGTTTCCGCCTTGCAGGATTTGGGCATGACCGTGGTGGCGACGGGCACCAAAAAATCGACCGAAGAAGACAAAGCCCGCATCCGCGAGCTGATGGGGGCAGATGCCAAAATGATCGACGACGGCAGCCCGAAGGCGCTGTTATCTACCTATCACGAATATCGCGCCGACATTCTGATTGCGGGCGGGCGCAATCTTTATACGGCGTTGAAGGCGCGGATTCCTTTTCTGGACATCAATCAGGAACGGGAATTTGCCTACGCCGGCTATCGCGGCATGGAAGAACTCGCCCGCCAGCTTGCGCTGTCCATCGAAAGCCCGGTCTGGCAGGCGGTGCGGACTCAGGCGCCATGGGCGCGGCAGAATTTTGCGGGCACGACGATGGGAGCGCGGGCACATGGCTGATCTCACCAAAACCGTTAAACCGCTGTCGGTCAGCCCGCTTAAATCCAGCCAGCCGCTGGGCGCGGCGCTGGCGTTTCTGGGGCTGGCGCGCGCCCTGCCCCTGATGCACGGTTCGCAGGGCTGCACCGCCTTTGGCAAGGTGTTTTTCGTGCGCCATTTCCGCGAGCCGATTCCCTTGCAGACCACGGCAATGGATCAGGTTTCCGCCATCATGGGCGCGGACGAAAATATCAGCGCGGCGCTTTGCACGCTGGCGGAAAAAAACCAGCCGGACATCATCGGTCTCGTCACGACCGGACTCTCCGAAACCCAGGGCACGGACATACACCGTACCCTGAAAATTTTTCGCGCCGAACACCCGCAATTTGATCATGTCACGATCGTGCCGGTGAATACGCCCGATTTTCTCGGCTGTCTGGAAACCGGCTTCGCGCTGGCGTTAGATGCCATCATCGAAACCCTGGTTCCAGAAACCCGGCACGTCGGTCGCCGCCCACGGCAGGTGAATGTGCTGGCGTCCAGTATGCTCACGCCGGGCGATGTGGAAACCATCAAGGAATGGATTGAAGCCTTCGGACTACGCCCGGTCGTGTTGCCCGACATTGCCGATTCGCTGGATGGGCATCTGGTGCCCGCCGAATGCTCGTCCCTCACCCTGGGCGGCACACCCCGACCGGAAATTACCACGCTGGGCGAATCCATTGCCACGCTCAGCATCGGCAAATCGCTCGACAAGGCTGCGGACAGATTAAAGGCGCGTACCGGCGTGCCCGATTACCGTTTTGGCGGGCTGATGGGGCTGGAAGCCTGCGACGCCTTCACAAAAACGCTGGCAGAAATTTCCGGCGAACCCGTATCGGCAAAGCTGGAACGCCAACGCGACCAGCTTCAGGACGCGATGGTCGACAGCCATTTCATGCTCGGTTTCGCGCGTCTGGCGCTGGCGGCTGATCCCGATTTGCTCGCCATGCTCACCCGCTTTTTGCAAGGCGTGGGCGCAGAAATCGTCGCTGCCGTTTCGCCCGTGCGTGCCGAGATGCTCTCCGCGCTCAAGATCGAGATTACCGTAGGTGATCTGGAAGACCTCGAACATCTGGCGCGTCGCCACGCGGCGGCGTTGGTCATCACCAATTCGCACGGTTCTGAAACCGCCCGCCGCCTGAACCTGCCCCTGCTGCGCGCCGGTTTCCCCCAATACGATCTGGTCGGCGGCCATGCCCGCGCCTGGGTCGGGTATCGCGGCACACGACAAGCCCTGTTCGACCTCGCCAATCTTTTGCAAGCCCAACATCATGACCCCGAACCTTATCGCTCCCTCTACTGGCAAGACAGCCCCCGCGCCCTTGAAGTCGGGGCGACGGCTGCGGCTCATCTGGTCTGCTGATACCGACATGCAGCCGCCCGTCCGCCTGAAACTCGCCTTTGCCTCGGATGACCGCCTGCGGGTGAATCAGCACTTCGGCTCGGCTACCGCCTTTGTCATGTACAACCTGACGCCGCAGGGCGCCACGGTCGACGGCTTTGGCGAATTTCCAGAAGAAGCGATGGACGGCAACGAAGACAAGCTGCTCGCCAAAGTGGATTTTCTCACTGGCTGCGACGCGGTCTTTGTGCGCGCCATCGGCGCTTCCGCCATCAAACAGTTGTTGGCGCGCGGCGTACAGCCGATCCGGGTGGGCGAATCCGACCAGATTGAAGACCTGCTACGCGACATTGGCATCGCCTTGAACGAAGGCGGCGTGCCCTGGATAGAACGGGCGCTGGCAACGCGGGAAAAATCCGCGCAGCCCGACCGCTTCGCCGCGATGGAAGAAGAAGGCTGGGACGGCTGATGCCGACCGAAACGCTGGACACTCTGCGCGGCACGGTGCTTGCCCTCCACGACGGCAAGGCGACGGTGCGCCTGCATGTCGCGCCCGTCAGCGGCGGTTGCAACGCCTGCGCGCACGGCAGTTCCTGCGGCATCGGGCGGCTGGCTGCCTTGGGCAGAAGCGATGAAAACTTTAAGCGCGGCATACAACTGAATCTGGACGCCCCGGCGGGCATTCAGGCGGGCGATGAAGTCCATCTGCTCGCGCCGCCCGTCAGCCTGGCGCGGCTCGCCCTGCTCGGCTACCTCTTCCCCGCCATAGCCCTGTTGCTGGGCGCGGCGCTGGGGCAATCCTTTTATGGCAGCGATGGCATTACGGCGTTGTTTGCCATGTTCGCATTCCTGTTGGCGTTGGTCGTGGTGAGGTTGGCCACCGCCCGCCGCAGTTCGCTTTGTTCACTTTCCCTTTCTCACCCGGAGTTTTCTCATGAGCGCTGAAACCGATCCCATTTTCAACACTGATTTCATTCAGGCAATGACGCGCCAGGTGCGCGCCCTCGATACCTACGGCACCCAAAACGGCTGGACGCCGGAGCAGATTCTCGAACCCTTCGTGCTGACCAAAGAAAAGCGCGCCGCCATTCCCTTGATCGGCGATCCCGACGACCTCATCATCGAACGGGTGAAATGCTTCTACAACGCCATCTCCGTGCTCATCGAAAAAGAATGCAATCTGCTCGCCGTGCCGCTGGTGCATCTCTCGCACGAAGGCTTTGGTCGCGCCCTGATTACCGTCGGCAAACTGGTGGTGGTCGACAAAACCCTGCGCGACGTGCATCGCTTCGGCTTTCCCAGCCTCTCCAAAATGAAAGACGAAGCTGACAAATTCCTCTCTGTCGCGCTGGAGCGCATCGGCGCCCATCCCGAAGTCGCGGGCTTGTAAAAACCATGACGGAAGAAGAACTCAAGGCGCTGGATAAAGAGGTGCGAAAATCAAAACGCATCGCCTCCGAATGGGCATCACAACTGCACGACCTGGTAGAAGACCGCCTGCCAGCGGGCTATCAGGAACTCCCCGCCATCGCCCAATCCACCTTCGACGCCTGCAAAGCCTGGGCGGACGCCAGCGCCCGTCTGACGCTTGCCCAAAGCGGCACAACTTGAATAGCGAAATTTCATCCATCAGGAAAGGAGCATCACATGTCCCACATCACCGGATTAACCCTGGGCGGCATCACCTGGACACCCGAATTTGTCACCCGCATCAATCAGGACGATTGCATCGGCTGCGGTCGCTGCTACAAAGTCTGCCCCCGCGACGTGCTCGACCTCGTGGATAAAGTCACCGACGAAGACGACGACGATGACGACGGCGGCGACGCTCAGGTCATGACCTTGAAAAACGCCAACGACTGCATCGGCTGCGGCGCCTGTAATCGGGTCTGCCCGAAAAAATGCTACAGCTACGCGCCTTCAGCGGCATTGGTGTGACATAAAAAGGCGGTTTCAATCCTGAAGTGCAACACCGTGTTGTAAGTTACTGATTTCACGAGAATAGACCTCGAACGGAGTTTCGTAGTTGAGGCATCTGCGTGGTCGATGGTTGAGTTGATCGGCAATGGCATT
>BNUB01000025.1 GCA_025997045.1 Betaproteobacteria bacterium | reverse complement strand
TACACCAGCCACAACAGCTTCGCCAACGCCGCCAGCGTGCGCGGCAGCGGCGACACCGAATACACCGGCGCAGGCATCCTGGCCCATCTCGCCCTCAACCCCTCGACCACCGCCCAGCCCTACCTCGCCGCCAGCCTGCGCTCAGGCCAGGTCAAAACCGACTTCGGCGGCCATTTCATCAATGGCACAACGCTCCACAGCGCCTACAACGCCAAATCCACCTACCTGAGCGCACACATCGGCGCAGGCTACGTGCTGAACCTGACGGAACAGAGCAAACTGGACATCTACGCCCAATACCTCTGGAGCCATCAAGACGGCGACACCGTAAAACTCACCACCGGCGAGACGGTGAAATTCAAGGACGTAGACTCGCAAAGAACCAGACTGGGCACAAAATGGGATTACGCCCTGACCCCAACAACCACCGCCTGGCTCGGCGCAGCGTGGGAACACGAATACGACGGCAAGGCCAAAGCCAGCATCTACGGCTACAAACTGGACGCCCCAACGTTAAAAGGCGACACCGCCCTGCTTGAACTCGGTCTGACCCTAACCCCCGCCGAAAAAGGCTGGTCACTGGATGTCGGCATACAAGGCTACACAGGCAAACGCGAAGGGGTCACCGGGAATGTGAAAGCGGGATATCGGTTCTGACCCGCTTTTCCCTCTCCCGCTCGCGGGAGAGGGAAAAACGCGCACTTCCCCAGCGAAAGGGGGCATCCATCCGGGATGATGAGTAAACCTCAGGTTCTGAGGGAGCGTTGCATGCAACGCTCCCTTGTATTTTGTTGCCGGGTTAATCGCGGCGCTTTCCGGGAGCAATGGTGAGACGCCATTACTCCCGGCGCATCGCAAGCTTTGGCGCCGTGCCCGAATGCTTGACACGGATCACAGTATCTACGCCTGTATCCACGCTATGACAGGAAAATTCATGCGATTGCCCTGCATGGATAAGGTTCACAAAGATTCAGTCAGTCACAACATGTTAGAATTCCAAGGTTTCCGTCCCCCAACATGTCCCTTGGAGTACCTATGTCCGCCTCGATTTTTGCTGCAGTCGAATTGGCCCCCCGTGACCCGATCCTTGGCCTCACCGAAGCCTTCAACGCCGATACCCGGGCGGAGAAGGTCAACCTTGGCGTCGGTGTCTATTACAACGAAGAAGGCAAGCTGCCGCTGCTCGCCGCAGTCAAGGCCGCCGAAGAAGCCCGCCTGAAAGCGCAACCGCCCCGCGGCTACCAGCCCATCGACGGCAACCCCGCCTACAACCAGGCCGTGCGTGAACTGCTGTTTGGCAAGGGTTCAGCGCTGGCGACCGACGGCTCGGTCATCACCCTCCAGACCCTTGGCGGCACCGGCGCTTTGAAAGTCGGCGCCGACTACCTGCGCAAGCTCCTGCCGCAAGCCACGCTCTACATCAGCGACCCGTCGTGGGAGAACCATCGCGCGCTGTTTGAAGCCGCCGGGTTTACCGTCAACACCTATCCCTACTACGACCCGACGACCCGCGGCGTCAATTTCGCCGCGCTGAAAACCGGCCTCGCCGCGCTCCCCTCCGCGTCCATCGTGCTGCTGCACGCCTGCTGCCACAACCCCACCGGCGCCGACCTCACCGCCGACCAGTGGCAGGAAGTGGCCGCGATCTGCAAAGAAAAGGGGCTCGTTCCGTTCCTCGATCTCGCCTATCAGGGCTTTGCCGATGGCATCGAGCCTGACGCCGTGGCCGTCCGCGCTTTCGCCGCTGCCGCTATCCCCTTCCTCGTCGCCAGCTCTTTCTCCAAGAGCTTCTCGCTCTACGGCGAACGTGTCGGCGCGCTCTCCCTCATCACCGCGAGCAAGGACGAAGCCACACGGGTGCTGTCGCAAGTCAAGCGCACCATCCGCACCAACTACTCCAACCCGCCCACCCACGGCGGCGCGATCGTGGCCGCGGTGCTCACCAACCCGGCGCTGCGCAAACTGTGGGAGGACGAACTCGCCGACATGCGTGACCGCATCCGTGCCATGCGCACCGGTCTGGTTGACGCCCTGAAAGCGCAAGGCGTCACCCAGGACTTTTCTTTCATCGCCCAACAGCGCGGCATGTTCTCCTACACCGGCCTCTCTTCCGCGCAGGTTGAGCGGCTCAAGACCAACTTCGGCATCTACGCCGTCTCCACCGGCCGCATCTGCCTCGCGGCCTTGAACGGCAAAAACCTGCCTGTTGTTGCCAAGGCGATTGCTGCGGTGCTCTGAAAGGGTTCGGGCGGGGGGAGTTGCAAACTCCGCCCCCGCCCCGAACCACACACACTCACAACTTGAGCATCTCTCTCACCGCCTGCCATTGCCGTCGGCTGATCGGCAGCGCGCCTTCGACGCCTTGCAGCAACATCTCCCAATGCACCTCCCCTTTATGCTCTCCGGCGCGGCGCACGCCGACGATGGCGTTACGGGCAACCAGACAATTGCGGTGAATACGCAGAAAGCGGTTGGGGTGGGCCTGCTCGATTTGCACCAGCGTCTCGGTGAGCAGATATTCCCGGCTGGCCGTGCAGGCGGTCACGTATTTGAGTTCTGCACGCAGATAAATCACCTCCGTCACCGCCAGCAGCATGATGCGGTCACGTTCGGTCACGTTGAAATGGGCAGGCTCTCCCTCTGAACCAGGCGCCGCCGCCCCACTCTCCCCCCCTCCTATCGCCGCCCGCGCCCGTGCCAGCGCGGTGGCAAGGCGGTCGGCGCGCACCGGTTTCATCAGATAATCCGTGGCGGCGAGATCAAACGCTTCCACGGCGTAGTTCTCGTAGGCGGTGGTAAACACCACGGCGGGGGGTGAAGTCCGGGCGGCGATCTGACGCGCCAGCTCCACCCCGTTCATCGCCGGCATGCTGATGTCGGCCAGCACCACGTCGACTTCGCCCCCCACTTCATCGAGCAGGCGCAAGGCTTCGATGCCATTGGCTGCCATCCCCACCAGACGGGTCGGCAACTGCGCGGCGATGTCGCCCAGCAGCTCGCGCAGGCGCTGCCGCGCGGGCGCTTCATCGTCTACGATCATGACACGCAAAGTCTGCACACTCATTTGGAAGGTCTCCTCAGCGGAATCTGCACCTTGACCCGATAACGGTCATCGCGCCGCACTGTCGTCAACGCGGCTTCCAGATCGTAATAGAGCATCAGCCGCTCGCGAATATTTTCCATCGCCATTTGGTTGCCGATGTGATGGGGAAGATCATCCATGACCGAATTATCCACTTCAAGTACCAGTCGTCCGCTGCGTATGCCCAGCCGGATCACAATATCGCCGCCATTCAGCGCCGGTTCGACGCCATGATAGACCGCGTTCTCGATCAGGGGCTGCAACAGTAACGGCGGCACCTTGAGATGGTTGAGGGAGCCGCCCTCCTTGACCCCTTTCATCGACCAGCGCACCCGCAGCTTGTCGCCCAGACGCAGCCGCTCCAGGTTGAGATAACGCTCACACAAGGCGATCTCGTCCCCCAGCGGCACCAGCCCGCGATTGTCACGCATGAACACCCGGAACAGGTCGGCGAGCTCTTCGAGACTCTGTTCCGCCAGCTTGGGGTCGGTACGAATCACCCCGAGCACGGCGTTGAGCGAATTGAACAGGAAATGGGGCCGGATGCGCGCCGTGAGCGCGAGCAGGCGGGCTTCGGTGAGCGCGGGCGAATACAACAGATTGCGGTAATCAAAATAAAACAGGCAGCCCACCACCGCGCCCAGCGCCCACAGCGCCCAGCGCCACGGGTTGTCTTCGTGCGTCGCCAGCATCGGCCACAAGGCGAACACCACACCCACCACCACCACAGTCAGCCCCCCCCCGGCGCGCAGCGGAGACAGGCGCATCAGTATGGGCGCCAGCGCGTAGAGCGCGAGCAGCACGACAAACAGCGGCAGCTCCACCCGCCCCGCCATCAGCACCAGCTCACCGGGGAAGCGTTCCAGCTCTTCGGCCTTGATCAGAACGGTGAACATCGCCGCCAGATTCACCACCAGCAGCACACGCAGCATCACCCCCAGATTGCGAAAATCCGGCAATACGGACGCTTGGGCCGCCACGGGCGAAACCGGCTTTTGTTTTATACTTGCCATTGACACGCAACCATTTATTCTGACGCCCCCGCTTCCAACGCACGCCTGGCGTCGCCTACTGCCCCCTATTATGACAGAGAAGAGCATTTCCCCCGCTGCCTCCACCTCCACCTCCCCCGCCAAAGCCTGGTCAGGCCGCTTCAGCGAGCCGGTTTCCGATCTGGTCAAACGTTACACCGCCTCGGTGTTTTTCGACCAGCGCATGGCAACGCAGGATATTCAGGGCTCACTCGCCCACGCCAAAATGCTCGCCCGTCAGGGCATCATCGCCGCCGCCGATCTGGCCGACATCGAGCGCGGCATGGCGCAGATCAAAGGCGAAATCGAGCGCGGCGAATTCAACTGGAATCTGGATGACGAGGACGTCCACCTCAACATCGAAAAGCGCCTCACCGCGTTGGTCGGCGATGCGGGCAAACGCCTGCACACCGGGCGCAGCCGCAACGACCAGGTCGCCACCGACATCCGCCTGTGGCTGCGCGAGGCCATCGACCAGATTCTGGCGCTGATCAAAGCCTTCCAGCGCCAGATCCTCATTGTGGCAGAACTCCACGCCGCCACGCCGCTGCCGGGCTTCACCCATTTGCAGGTCGCCCAACCGGTAACTTTCGGCCACCATCTGATGGCCTATTACGAGATGACCCGGCGCGATGCCGAACGCTTCGCCGACTGTCGCCGCCGGGTCAACCGCCTGCCGCTGGGTGCGGCGGCGCTTGCCGGCACCAGCTACCCGATCGACCGCGAATTCGTTGCCGCTGAACTCGGGTTCGAAGACGTGTGCCGCAACTCGCTCGATGCCGTCAGCGACCGCGATTTCGCCATCGAATTCTGTGCCGCCAGCGCGCTGTTGATGACCCACCTGTCGCGTCTGTCGGAAGAACTCATCTTGTGGATGAGCCCGCGCGTCGGCTTCATCGACCTCACCGACGGCTTCTGTACCGGCTCGTCGATCATGCCGCAGAAGAAAAACCCCGACGTGCCGGAGCTGGTGCGCGGCAAGACCGGGCGCGTCAACGGCGCGCTGGTCGCGCTCCTCACCCTGATGAAAGGCCAGCCGCTGGCCTATAACAAAGACAATCAGGAAGACAAGGAACCCCTGTTCGACACCGCCGACACAGTGATCGACACCTTGCGCATCTACGCCGACATGATCAGCGGCATCCGGGTCAAGACCGACAACATGCTCGACGCGCTGTCGCAGGGCTACGCCACCGCGACCGATCTGGCCGATTATCTGGTCAAAAAAGGGCTGCCGTTCCGCGATGCTCACGAAGCGGTGGCGCTCGCGGTGCGCGCGGCGGAAATCACCGCCCGGCAACTGCCCCAATTCAGTCTCGACGAGCTGCGCACCGTCATGGCGCGGGTGCCCGGCGCTGCGGACAAACTCGGGCAGGACGTGTTTGCGGTGTTGACGATCGAGGGGTCGCTCGCCTCACGCGCCCACATCGGCGGCACCGCGCCCGACACCGTGCGCGCCGCCATCGCCCGCGCCCGTGCGGCACTGGACTAGCTCATGATTCCGGGGCGCATCGGCAAATACGAAATCCGTCGCCTTATCGGCGCGGGGGCGACCAGTCTGGTCTATCTCGCGTGGGATCCGTTTCACCAGCGTGAAGTCGCGGTCAAACAGCTCGACCCCGGCGTCATGCACACCCACCAGCGCGGCAGGCTCTACCGCCAGTTGATGCTCAACGAAGCCTCGCTCGCGGGCAAGCTCGTTCATCCCCACATCGTGCAAATCTACGATGCAGTGGTCGACGAGGACGACGCCTATGTAGTGATGGAGTACGTCCCGGGCGGCACCCTGGAGCCGCTTGCCATCCCCAGCGGCCTCGCCCCCTTCGAGCGCGTGACCGAGATCATCTTCAAATGCACCCGCGCGCTGGACTATGCGTTTCGTCGCGGCGTCACCCACCGCGACATCAAGCCCGCCAACATCCTGCTCTCCGTCGCGGGCGGCAGCGACATCCGCATCACCGATTTCGGTTCCGCGCTACAGAGCGCGAGCGACGCCACCCAGATCGCCAACCTCGGCTCCCCCGCCTACATGTCGCCGCAGCAGGTGCGCGAAATCCCGCTCGACCACCGCACCGACATTTACTCACTCGGCGTAGTCATGTATCAACTGCTCACCGGGCGCCTGCCGTTCGAGACCGACAACAACTACAGCCTCGTATACCGCATCGCCAACGAACTCCCGCCCGCCACCACCGACTACCGCCCGGACATTCCCGAAGCGCTCGACACCATCGTGCGCCGGGCGATGGAAAAAGACATCGACCGTCGCTACCAGAGCTGGATCGAGTTTTCCCACGACCTCGCCCTCGCCTTCCGCAACCAGAGCATCCAGATCGACAGCCAGACGCTGGCCGAAACCGAGAAATTCCAGTCCCTGCGCAGCCTTGGTTTCTTCCGCGACTTCAACGACGCCGAGCTGTGGGAGATCGTCAATTTCGCCCAGTGGAGCCAGCTCCAGCCCGGCACCGTGATCCTCAAGGAAGGCGAAGCCGGCGACCATTTCTGCTTTCTCACCGAAGGCGACGCCCGGGTGAAAAAGCACGGCAAACTGCTCGAAATCCTCACCGTCGGCGACTGCTTCGGCGAGATCGCGCTCTTCTCCGCCGGCAGCGGAGTGCGCTCGGCCTCAGTCGAAGCCGACACCCTGGTCAGGGTCGTCACCATCCGCGCCAAGGCGCTGCAACAAGCCTCCGACACCTGCCGCATGCACTTCTACAAAGCCTTCCTCGAAGTGCTCTCCACCCGCCTGTCACTGGCCAGCTCGCGCATCGCCAACCTGTAGGGCAGGTTCAAGCCACCACGCCCGCATCCTTGAGCAACTGCTGCAATTCGCCGTTTTCGCTCATCTCGCGCATGATGTCCACGCCGCCAATCAGATCTCCCTTGACGAAAAGCTGGGGAAAGGTCGGCCAACTGGCGTAGTCCTTGACCCCCTGGCGCAGGTCTTCGTCCATCAGCACATCCACCGCAAAAAAATCGGTCACGCCACACCCCTTCAGTATCTGCACCGCGCCCGCCGAAAATCCGCAGCGTGGAAACTGTGGCGTACCTTTCATGTACAACACGACCGGGTTGGAAGTGAGCTGCTCGTGGATGCGTTTCTGGATGGTGCTCATATTGGGGCCATTAAAGTTGAGTAAAAACGTCGGGTATTCTCTGCGCCTGGATGCGGCGCGTCAATCCTGAGCACCCTCACCCCAGCCACCGCCCCCCGGAAACCCGTTCAATCCCGGCAAGATCTGTCCACGAAGCAATCGACGCATAGCCGGCGTCGGCCAACAGGGCGCGCACGCTGCCCGACTGATCGTAGCCGTGCTCGATAAAAAGCCTGCCGCCGTGTTCAAGGTGATGCCGTGAGTCACCCACGATGATCGCGATGTCGTCGAGTCCGTGCACGCCGGCCTCAAGCGCCATCCGGGGTTCAAAACGCACGTCGCCATGGCTCAGGTGCGGGTCGGCAGCGGCGATGTAGGGGGGATTGGCGACGATGAGCTGGAACCTGGCCGCGCCCACGGCGCCATACCAGTTGCTGTGGACAAACGAGACACGTGCGCCGAGCAGGATTGCATTCGCCATCGCCACCGCGAGCGCCTCACGCGAACGGTCGACCGCAGTGACGACGGCATGATCCAGTTCCAGCGCCAGGGTAATCGCCAACACCCCGGAGCCGGTGCCCAGATCGAGCACCCGCAGATGAGACTCGCCAGCGAAATTCGCCAGCGCAAGCTCCACCAGCAGCTCGGTCTCGGGACGGGGAATCAGCACTGCCGGGGTGATGTTGAAACGGCGACCGTAAAACTCGCGCTCGCCGATCAGGTAGGCCACCGGCTCGCCGCTGGCGCGACGGGCGACGAGGGCCTGAAATGCCGTCCACCGTGCGCCATCGAGCACCTTCTCCGGCCAGGCCGACAGGTGCGCAAGCGAACACTGGCACACGCGCTGCAGCAGCAGGCGGGCATCGACCACATTAATTTGCCGCCGCGCCCACGCCAGCGCAGCGGCGATATCGGCCTCTTGTGGCGCAGTCATGCTTCGTCCGCCAACGCGGCCAGTTGTTCGGCCTGATATTCGAGCGTGAGCGCGTCGACGACCTCGTCCAGCTCGCCGTCCATCACCGCATCGAGCCGGTACAGGGTGAGATTGATGCGATGGTCGGTCACACGTCCCTGCGGAAAGTTATAGGTGCGGATGCGCTCCGAGCGGTCGCCGCTGCCGATCAGCCCGCGCCGGGTCGCCGCTTCCGAGGACTGACGCTCGCGCACACGTGCGTCGTGCAGCCTCGCCGCCAGCACCGCCATCGCCCGCGCCTTGTTGCTGTGCTGGCTGCGTTCGGCCTGACATTCGACCACGATGCCGCTGGGCAGGTGGGTGATGCGCACGGCGGAATCCGTCTTGTTGATGTGCTGCCCGCCCGCGCCGGAGGCGCGATAGGTGTCGATGCGCAAATCGGCGTGGTTGATCTCGATCGCTTCCAGTTCGTCGGCCTCGGCCATCACCGCCACCGTGCAGGCCGAGGTGTGAATCCGCCCCTGCGTCTCGGTCACGGGAATGCGCTGCACCCGGTGCCCGCCGGACTCGAATTTGAGCCGCGACCACGCCCCCGCGCCCGCAATTCTCACGATCACTTCGCGGTAGCCCCCCAGATCGGACTCGTTGGCCGAGATGATCTCCACCTTCCAGTGCTGACGCTCGGCATAGCGGGTGTAGAGGCGCAGCAAGTTGCCCGCGAACAGGGCCGCTTCTTCGCCGCCCGTCCCGGCGCGGATTTCGAGGAAAAGATTGCGCCCGTCGTTGGGGTCACGCGGCAGCAGCGCACGCTGCAAAGCCTCTTCGAGCGCCTGGCAACGCAGCAGCCCATCGGCCAGTTCAGCCTCGCCCAACTCGCGCATCTCGGGGTCGTCGAGCATCTCACGGGCGGTCGCGCAATCCCGCTCACGCTGGCGCAGATCGCAGTACAGCGCCGTCACCGGCTCGATATCGGCACGCTCACGCGACAGATCGCGGTAGCGGCTCATGTCGCGCGCGGCATCCTCGCCACCCAACTCGCGGTCGAGTTCTTCGAGGCGGTCGACCAGATGATCGAGTTTGTCGCGGAGGCTTTGTTTCATTGCTCAGGAAAATTGAACAACTGCCGCACGATGCGCCCGGCCTCGGCATGCGCCTCGCCTTCGGCCTGATTGAGATAGCGCGTCGGCCCGTGCATCAGCTTGTTGGTGATGCTGTGCGAGAGCGCTTCGAGCACCTTGCCCGGCTCGTCGCCCCGTGCGAGTTGTTTGAGCGCACGCTCCAGTTCGCCCGTGCGCACGGTCTCGGCATGCTGGCGCAGCGCCCGGATCACCGGCACCGCGTCACGGGCCTGCATCCAGTGCAGGAAACCATCCACCCGGTTGTCGATGATGTCCTCGGCCTCAACCACCGCCTGCTGGCGCGACTCCAGCCCGGCCGCGACGATCTGGGCCAGATCATCCACCGTATACAGAAACACATCATCCAGCCCGGCGGCCTCGGCCTCGATGTCGCGCGGCACCGCGAGATCAACCATCACCATCGGCCTGTGCCGACGCGCCCTGACCGCACGCTCGACCATCCCCAGCCCCACGATGGGTAAGGGCGAGGCCGTACAGGACACCACCACATCAAACTGCGGCAGCGCGGCGTCCACCTCTTCCATGCGCAGCGTCCTCGCCCCGAAGCGTTCCGCCAGCGCCAACGCACGCGCCTCGGTGCGGTTGGCGATCGTGATCGAGTGCGGCTGCGTCCCGGCGAAATGCGCCACGCACAGCTCGATCATCTCGCCCGCGCCGATGAAGAGCACATGCTGATCGCTGATGCGCTCAAAAATCCGTTCCGCCAGATGCACGGCAGCGGCGGCCATCGACACGATGTTGGCTCCGATCGCCGTGGTCGAGCGCACCTCCTTGGCCACCGCAAAGGTGCTCTGAAAGAGCTTGTGCAACACCGTGCCGAGGGTGCCCGCCTCTTCAGCGTGGCGCACCGCATCCTTGACCTGTCCCAGAATCTGCGGTTCGCCCAGCACCATCGAATCCAGCCCGCTCGCCACCCGGAACACATGCCGCACCGCGTCGCGCTCGGGATGGGAATACAGGTAAGGCGCAACCTCGCCCGGCGCCAATTGATGGAACTGCGCCAGCCAGTCGGCAGCGTGCTGCGGCGCCTCGGCGGCGAAATACAGTTCGGTGCGATTGCAGGTCGACAGAATCGCCGCCTCGCGCACCGCCGGCCCGCGGGTCAAATCGCGCAGCGCCCGCGCCAGACAATCAGGCTCAAACGCCACCCGCTCGCGGATCGCAAGCGGCGCAGTGTGATGGTTCAGACCCAGGGCGTAGAGTTGCATGGAGGGGACAAGGCTGACGGCGCAGTCAAAATACAAAATCGCACAAAATCGCCAGCCCGGAGCCTGGCGCGATGGATAGTGGCGGGGCGCTAGTCTAGCACGGCGGGCAAAGGGGGGATTTTGGTCAGGTGTTTGTCGGAATTTTTTACACGCTTCGGACGTTTGGGGCGGTTTTTTGTCGGAAAATTTTACACACACCGGGAAAATCCTCATCCACCGCGACAGACTAAAAAATTATACTCGTTATAATTCAATACGTTATTTGCATACACACCATTCTGGCGCGAAAAATGCTCTAGTCTTAAGCAGGTTACTTTTTCTCCACTGGAAAGTTCGATCATGAAACTCAAACTTCTCTCTTCGCTGGTTCTCGGTGCTATCGCCATGACCGCTGCCACTTCGGTCAGCGCCCTGTCCATCACCACCACCAACAACGCACAGGCTCTGCTTGATGCGCTCCTCGCCCCCAATAGCGGCATCAACATCGTCAACGGTAGCCTGCAATATATTGGTGCAGCCAACCAGGGCGGTACTTACACTGGACTCAATCTGACGCCCTCCGATGGTGCCGGCGCCACCATTATCAATCCGGACGGCATCCTCCTGACCACCGGGACTGCCAATCTCCCCACTACCAATACATCGAACACTTTCCATGGCCCCAGCGGCGGAACCGGTACCGGCTCAAACGCGCTGCTGACCAGCCTCTCCGGTTTCGGTACGTATGACCAGAACGTCCTCAGCTTCCAGTTTACCGTTGACTCTGGCGTCACTGCGCTGGCTGCCAACCTCGTGTTTGGTTCTGACGAATACCCCACCCAGAGCGTAACCGACATTTTTGGCTTCTTCGTCGACGGGATCAATTACGCGGCCTTCGCAAATGGCGGGCTCGTCCAGAACGCCGCACAGACAGACTTCCAGGACAACCCCTTTGGCTCAAATCGTTATCCCATTGAATTCAACGGGATAACTACAAGCCACCATGTGGTAGGAGCGCTCGACAGCACTCTTAATGTCCATACCCTGTACATCGCCATCGCAGACACCTCCGACTACATTTATGAGAGTGGCGTGTTCATCGGTGGGCTCACCACGAGTCAGTCGCAATGTACGGGTCTGGGCTGCAATCCCAATCCCAATCCTGTTCCCGAACCTTCCATGCTGGCCCTCCTCGGCTTGGGTCTGGCGGGTCTGGGTGTCATGCGTCGGCGCAAGCATCAAGCTTAAGCAACAAGGCTCATGGCCCCACGGGGGGATGGCGGGCAACACAGAAAGCGGGCCACATGGCTCGCTTTCTGTTTGGCTGCGTTCCGCCATTAGATCACCATGCTAACCTGCTACGACGCTCGCCAGCCCGAAGCCTGGCGCGATGGATAACGGCGGAGGCGCTAGTCTGGCACGGCGGGCAAAGGGGGGATTTTGACCAGGTGTTTGTCGGAATTTTTTACACGCTCCGGACGTTTTGGGCGGCTTTTTGTCGGAAAATTTTACACACACCGGGAAAATCCTCCTCCACCGCGACAGACTAAAAAATATACTCGTTATAATTCAATATGTTATTCGCGCACATACCATTCTGGCGCGAAAAATGCTTTAGTTGGAGTAGGCTACTTTTTCTCCACAGGAAAGTTCGATCATGAAACTCAAACTTCTCTCTTCGCTGGTTCTCGGTGCTATCGCCATGACGGCTGCCACCTCGGTCAGCGCCCTGTCCATTACCACCACCAACAACGCACAGGCTCTGCTTGATGCGCTCCTCGCCCCCAATAGCGGCATCAACATCGTCAACGGTAGCCTGCAGTATATTGGTGCAGCCAACCAGGGCGGTACTTACACCGGACTCAATGTGTCGCCCTCCGATGGTGTCGGCGCCACCATCACCAATCCGGACGGCATCCTCCTGACCACCGGGACTGCCAATCTCCCCACCACCAATACATCGAGCACTTTCCATGGCCCCAGCGGCGGAACCGGTACCGGCCCAAACGGGCTGCTGACTGCCCTCTCCGGTATCAGTACGGTTGACCAGAACGTCCTCAGCTTCCAGTTTACCGTTGACTCTGGCGTTACTGCGCTGGCTGCTGACCTCGTATTTGGTTCTGACGAATTCCCCAACCAGTACATAGGCAATGACATTTTTGGCTTCTTCGTCGACGGGGTCGATTACGCGAACATCGCGAATGGTGGATTCACGAATGGTGGACTCGTCCAGAACACCCCTGCGACAAACTTCCAGAACAACCCCTTGGGCTCAAATCGTTATCCCATTGAATTCAACGGGATAACTACAAGCCACCATTTGGTAGGACAGCTTGACAGCGCTCTTAATGTCCATACCCTGTACATCGCCATCGCAGACATCTTCGACTACGCTTATGAGAGTGGCGTGTTCATCGGTGGGCTCACCGCGAATCAGTCGCAATGTACGGGTTCGGGCTGCAATCCCAATCCCAATCCTGTTCCCGAACCTTCCATACTGGCCCTCCTCGGCCTGGGTCTGGCGGGTCTGGGTGTCATGCGTCGGCGCAAGCATCAAGCTTAAGCAACAAAGCTCATGCCCCACGGGGGCATGACAGGCAACACAAAAAGCGGGCCTCATGGCCCGCTTTTTGTTTGGCCGCGTTCCAGTTTGGCTTGTGCATTGGCCTCATTTGGTGAAAACTTCGCTACCTTCAGGAGGCCGCGATGACTTATCTGCAGAACGAAAAACCCGTCACCCTGTTCGAGTTGGGCAAGATGCGCGCCGAAGGGCGCAAAATCACCATGCTGACCTGCTACGACGCAAGTTTCGCCGCCCTCTTCGACCGCGCGGGTCTCGACACCCTGCTGGTCGGCGACTCGCTTGGCAACACCATTCAGGGCCAGAGCAGTACCCTGCCCGTCACCCTTGACCAGATGGTTTATCACACCGAATGTGTCGTGCGTGGCGCCAAACGCGCCCTCGTCCTCAGCGACCTGCCTTTCGGCAGCTATCAGGAAAGCCCGGCGCAGGCGCTGCGCAGCGCTGCCCGCCTGCTGGCTGCGGGCGCACAGATGGTCAAGCTCGAAGGCGGCGAATACATGGCCGAGACCGTGCGCTTTCTGGTCGAGCGCGGCGTACCGGTGTGCGCCCACATCGGCCTCACTCCGCAGTCGGTGCACCAGCTTGGCGGCTACCGGGTTCAGGGCCGCTCGGACGCCGCCGCCGCCCGCCTCAAGGCCGATGCGCTGGCGCTGGAACAGGCCGGTGCGGCGCTGCTGGTGATGGAGATGGTGCCCGCCGACCTCGCCGGTGAAATCACCGCCAGCCTGAGCACAATGGCCAGCATCGGCATCGGCGCCGGGCCGAAGTGCGACGGTCAGGTGCTGGTGATGCACGACATGCTGGGTGTCTTCCCCGGCAAAACGGCGCGCTTCGTGCGCAACTTCATGCAAGGCGCTGCCACCATCGCCGACGCTGCGGCGGCCTATGTCGCTGCGGTCAAGGACGGCAGCTTCCCCGCTCCCGAACATTGTTATTGAGCAAGCAAGCGCGCAAAAGATGCAAATTCACACCACTATCCCCAGCCTGCGCGCCGCTCGCGCCCAGGCCGGACGGGTTGCCCTCGTCCCCACCATGGGCAACCTGCACGACGGTCACATCACCCTCATGCGTGAAGCCGCCCGGCACGCCGATACGGTTGTCGCCAGCATTTTCGTCAACCGGCTGCAATTCGGCCCCTCTGAGGATTTCGCCAAATACCCGCGCACGCTCGAAGCCGACAGCGCCCGCCTCGAAGCCGCCGGGGTCACCCACCTCTTCGCCCCCACCGAAGCCGCGATGTACCCGCAGCCGCAGCGCTACCACGTCGATCCCGCGCCCGAGCATGTCTCCATCCTCGAAGGCGCGCTGCGACCCGGCCACTTCCGTGGCGTGGCAACCGTGGTGCTCAAGCTCTTCAACATCGTCGCGCCCGATGTCGCCTTGTTCGGCAAAAAGGATTACCAGCAATTCATCGTGCTGCAGAACATGGCACAGGATCTGGCCCTCCCCATCGAACTCATCGCCCATGACACCGTGCGCGCCGCTGACGGCCTGGCGTTTTCTTCGCGCAACGGCTACCTGTCCGCCACTGAACGTCTCGAAGCGCCGCGCCTGTATCAGCAACTCAGCGCCATTGCCAACGCCATCCGCAAGGGCGCGCGCCACTACGCCGAACTCGAAGCCGCCGCCATCGCTGAACTCACCCGGCACGGCTGGCAGCCGGATTATCTGACCGTGCGCCGCCGCGCCGATTTGCAGATAGCGGAAAAAACGGATGAGGCGCTGGTCGTGCTCGCGGCGGCCCGCCTGGGAAATACCCGCCTGATCGACAATCTGGAAATCTGAAACGGCGGCTCAGCCATGACGCGCCCTGGCGCAGCAACGGCCAAAAAAGGCCAGCGCACGCTGTTTCAAGCGCGCACCAATCTCTCCGCGCCCGGTTGTGAGGTTTTCAGCCGGGATAAACCCGCCGGCCATATGGTCGTGCCCCCCGCCCAGGCCGATGCCGTCGACCAGCGCACGCACCAGCGCGTTGGCCGGCACTTCCTTGCGTGCGCTGCGCACCGAGAGCTTGACCCCTCCGGCACGAATCGCATACGCCACCACGATATTGACCCCGATCACGCTGAGGACGATATCGCTCGCCGCGCCAATCAGGGCATCATGCGCTTCGCTCACGCACAAAAACCCGATTTCGCCGTGAACCTCCACCCCTCTGAAGGCATCGGCATAAAGACGCAAGTCTTCCAGTGAGAGCGCGTTGGTGCGCAGCTCGGCAATGACGGACATGTCCGCAAACGCATACAGCTTGTAGAACATGTCGAGATCAAGGCGGCTGAGCTTGCGACTCAGATTGTTCGTGTCCATGTAAATGCCATAAAGCAGCGCGCTCGCCACCGGATTGGGCGGCACAAGCTGATTGGCAAAGAAATACTCGGCAATGATGGCGCTGCAACTGCCAACCTCCGGACGCACATCCTCAAAACGGTAGCCCTGATTCCCCAGATACTCGTGATGGTCGATGACCGCGACCTCATCGGTCGGCAGGTCGGTCAGGTTGGAATTGCCTTTTTGCCCATCAACCAGCACCGCCCAATCTTTCTCCCCCAGGGTATGCACCTCGCCAGCAGGCAGCATGTCCACGTTGAAAATCTTCAACATATTGATCGCGTTGGCTTTTTCAATCTTGTGGTCGTAGACAATGACCGTATCCACCCCGCGCATTCCCAGCACGCACTGCAGCCCCATGCAACTGGCAATGGCATCCGGATCCGGCACATTGTGCGGCTGCAAGAAGACTTCAGCCGGCGCCTGACGCAGCAGATCAACGAGACGGTCAAGCGGGGTGTCAGACATCGAATCTCCTCCACAAGCGGTTTGGCGGCGCACGTACAAGCCTAGCGCGATCCGCCACTTCCCGCCATCGCCGCATCCGGCACAATCTCCCGTCATTTTTTGATTTTGATATACATCATGGATTTGCCCGCAGGATGAAATGAAAATGCAGGCAGGATAAGCGCAGCGCAGCCCGACATTTGCCGGATAAAAAATTACCTCAACCCTGGAGTTCAAGTTTCATGACCCTGCTTCAACTGGACGGCACCGTATCATCCACCACTCCCCCACCCCCACCCACCGCCGAATTTCCACTCTGGCGTCTGGGCTTTCGGCCATTCTTTCTCGCGGGCGCGGTTTTCGCCATCCTCAGTGTCGCGCTCTGGATTGCCGCCTGCCTGGGTGCCCTGCCCCCGGCCTTGTTCACCTGGAACCCGCTCGGCGGCTGGCTGGGCTGGCATCAGCATGAAATGCCGTTCGGGGTGGCGACCGCCATCGTCGCCGGGTTCCTCCTCACCGTGGTGCAAAACTGGACCGGGCAGCCGGGTTTGCACGGCAAACCGCTCATCATTCTGGTCAGTCTGTGGTGCGCCGCCCGGCTGTGCTGGCTGACGGGACTGCCGTGGGCCTTCGCCGCCGCAACCGGCCTCGCCTTCCTGCTTTTTCTCGCTTATGTCACCGGGCGCATCCTGTGGAAGGTGAAGCAGAAGCACAATTACCTCGCGCCGTGCACGGTGTTGCTGCTGGCGCTGGCCGATGCGCTGGCGCTGGCGGGCGTCGCCAGCGGCAATAGCGACTGGCAGTACAACGCCGCGATGGCGGCGATCTGGCTGATCGTGGCCCTGATGACGATGATAGGCGGACGGGTGATTCCCTTCTTCACCCAAATGGGCTTGCGGCGTCCAGACGCCATAACGTCATGGCTGTGGCTGGACGCGGCGCTGATGGCGGGCGCACTGGTGGTGGCAATATTGACCGCGCTCGGTGACGGACGCGAGCCTCAACCCGCTTTCGCCCTCGTGTTCGCCGCCCTCGCCGTCGGGCACGCCGTCCGCCTCGGGCGCTGGTACGACGCTGGCATCTGGCGCGTGCCGCTGCTGTGGTCGCTGCATCTGGCCTGCCTGTGGATGGTGGTCGGCTTTGCCGGGCTGGCGCTGTTCCACGGCGGCTGGCTGGCCTCTTCCAGCTACGCCCTCCACGCCCTCACCGTAGGCGCCATGGGCGGTCTCATCCTGGCGATGATTTCCCGCGTCAGCCTCGGCCACACCGGACGCCCCCTGCAAGCCCCGGCGGCGATGAGTTGGGCCTTCATCCTGCTCAATCTCGCTACGGTAGCGCGGGTCTTTATCGCGCCCTGGCACTACCCGGCCGCGCTGACCCTGGCGGCAGTGTGCTGGACGGCGGCCTTCGGCCTCTTTGCCTGGCACTATGCGCCGATGCTGTGCCGGGCGCGGGTGGACGGGCGACCGGGGTGAGTACCAAGATGAGCACCAAGGTGAGCGTCAGGACTCAGGCACGGGCACGAACTTGACGATCGCCAGCGAGATATTGTCACCATGACCGCACGCCCGTTCGCGGGCGAGGTCGATCAGGATGCCGGCGGCTTCGCGGGCGGAATATTCGGTGAGGATGGACGACGCTTCTTCGTCGGAGAAATACGCCCACAAGCCATCCGAGCACAGCAGGAAACTGTCCCCGGCAACCAGATCGTCCCGGTTACCATGCTCGACCAGTGGCCGCCGGTCGCCCCCCAGGCAAGCGATGAGGACGTTGCGCTGCGGGTGCACCAACGTCTCTTCCTCGGTCAGCCGCCCACGGCGCTGCAGCTCGCCAACCAGGGAATGATCCTGCGAACGCAGCAAGGTCTCGCGCCCGCGGAAATGGTAGAGCCGGGAATCGCCGCAATGCGCCCAGTACGATCTGCCCTGATAGAGCATGAACACCACGATTGTGCTATGCGGATCCTGCTCGCTGGTGAAGCGGCACAGACGAATCGCCGCGTGGGCATCGACGACGATGCTCTCGAGCAGGCGCTCGGGCGTATCGCTCTCGGGCGCAAAACTCTCGAAATTCTGCCTGGCGGTCAACAGCACCTGCTCGGCCGCCATTGCGCCGCCCGTATGCCCTCCCATACCATCGGCCAACACCGCGAGCAAAGTGCCCGGTTTGGTGGGATGAGAGAAAATGGCAACACGATCCTGTTGCTCCTTGCGATCGCCAACATGCCGGGCAACACAGGTTTCGACGGTAATGCGCATGGAATCACGGTAGCAATAATTCCGTCCATGATAGCACCACCGCCGCATCCGTCGCGACTTCGATATCACGCCCCAGGGCCATCGCACGACTTTTTTTGTCATCGTTTTGCGCAAGGTCGACTGTAGATACCGGGAGCGACGGCGGCTCGCCGTCGCACGATGACGGGGACGGCATCGCTCCCGGTGGGAGTCAGAACCGATATCTTGCCTTCACATTTCCCGTCACGCCTTCGCGTTTGCCTGTGTAGCCTTGCACGCCGACATCCAGTGACCAGCCTTTTTCGGCGGGGGTTAGGGTCAGGCCGAGCTCAAGCAGGGCGGTGTCGCCTTTTAGCTTGGGCGCATCCAGTTTGTAGCCGTAGATGCTGGCGTTGGCCTTGCCGTCGTATTCGTGCTCCCAGGCTGCGCCGAGCCAGGCGGTGGTTGTTGGGGTCAGGGCGTAATCCCATTTTGTGCCCAGTCTGGTTCTTTGTGAGGCTACGTCCTTGAATTTCATCGTTGCTTTGCTCGGATAGTTTCAGGAGGTAGCCTGCGCCGACGTGTGCGCTCAGGTAGGTGGATTTGGCGTTGCAGGCGCTGTGGAGGGTTGTCACGGTCGGTCTTGACGTTCTTTGAGCGAGACAATAGAATGCTCGATTCTCTTCATGCACTACCAACTGGAGCAACACCATGTACGCGGTGATAAAAACCGGTGGCAAGCAGTATCGCGTCGTCGCCGGCGAAAAAATCAAGATAGAACAGATACCGACCGACGTGGGTTCCCAAATCACACTCGACGAGGTTCTCCTCGTCGGTGAAGGCGAGTCGGTCAAGATCGGCGCGCCTGTGGTTACCGGGGCCAGCGTTACGGCTTCCGTGCTTGCGCACGGTCGTCACGACAAGGTCAAAATTTTCAAGATGCGCCGGCGCAAGCACTACCAGAAGCACCAGGGCCATCGCCAGAACTACACCGAAATTCGCATCGATGCGATTTCGGTTTGAGTTCAGTCCATCTGCGAAACTGGAGTAAAACCACATGGCTCACAAAAAAGCAGGCGGCAGTTCCCGTAACGGCCGCGACTCGGAATCGAAACGTCTCGGCGTCAAGCGTTACGGTGGTCAGTTCGTGCTCGCCGGCAACATCCTCGTTCGCCAACGCGGCACCGAATACCATCCCGGCGACAATGTCGGCATCGGCAAGGATCACACCCTGTTCGCGCTGAAAGACGGCACGGTGAAATTCCTCGTCAAGGGCGACAAACGCCGCCGTACCGTAGTGATCGACCCCGCGCAAGCCGTACAAGCTGCCTGATCCCTTCATGCTGTAAAAAAAGAAGCCCTATCCCCGCGGTAGGGCTTTTTTGTTTCCTTTTCCGGTTTCCACGCGATGAAATTCTTTGACGAAGCCCGCATTGAGGTCATTGCCGGAGACGGCGGCAACGGCGTGGCAACCTTCCGCCGCGAAAAATACATCCCCCGTGGCGGCCCGAACGGCGGCGATGGCGGTCGGGGCGGCAGCATCTACGCCCAGGCCGACCGCAACCTCAACACCCTGATCGACTATCGCTACACCCGTGTGTTCCGCGCCGAACGCGGCGAAAACGGTGGCAGCCGCGACTGCTATGGCCACGGCGGTGAGGATCTCACCCTGAAATTCCCCGTCGGCACCCTGATTCGTGACAGCGAAAGCGACGCCCACCTCGCCGACCTCGACGAAGACGGTAAAAAAGTGCTGCTGGTCGCCGGGGGACGCGGCGGGCTGGGTAACATCCATTTCAAGTCGAGCGTCAACCGCGCCCCGCGCCAGCACACCATGGGCCAGGAAGGGGAACGGCTCAATCTCCACCTCGAACTCAAGGTGCTCGCCGACGTCGGCCTGCTTGGCCTGCCCAACGCGGGCAAATCGACCTTCATCCGCGCGGTTTCCGCCGCACGCCCCAAGGTCGCCGATTATCCCTTTACCACGCTGGCGCCCAATCTCGGCGTCGTGCGCACCGCCGAACAGCGCAGCTTCGTCATCGCCGACATCCCCGGCCTGATCGAAGGCGCGGCCGAAGGCGCGGGGCTGGGGCACCAGTTCCTGCGCCATCTGCAACGCACCCATGTACTGCTCCACCTCGTCGACCTGGCCCCGTTCGACCCCGACGCCGACCCGGTGCGCGATGCCCAAGCCATCGTTGAAGAGCTGCGCAAGTACGACGAGGCGCTCTACCGCAAGCCGCGCTGGCTGATCCTCAACAAACTCGACCTCATTCCCGCCGAAGAGCGCGACGCCCGCGTCAGTGCCTTCCTCGACGCCTATGGCCCGGTCGAGCGCCACTTCGCCATTTCCGCCATCACCGGCGACGGCACCAGGCCGCTGACTTTCGCCATTCAGGATGCGCTCGACAGCGAACGTGCCCGCATCGAGGCCGAACGCGCCGCACGCCTGGCAGCCGAAGCGGCGCACCTGGCCGCGCTGGAGGCCGCCCGCCGCCTCGCTGCGGGTGAGCCCGAAGAGGCGCTTGACGATGACGAACCGGACGCAGACACGGACACGCCCACCCGGACAGATTGACATGAACAACAGAATTCACCTTCGTGATGCCCGCCGCATGGTGATCAAGGTCGGCTCGGCGCTGGTCACCAACAACGGCGCCGGACTGGATCTCGCCGCCATCGACGACTGGGCGCGCCAGATCGCCAGTCTGCGCCAGGGCGGACGCGAAATTGCCCTGGTGTCTTCCGGGGCGATCGCCGCCGGCATGCAGCGCCTGGGCTGGAGCAAGCGCCCCAGGGAAATGCACAAATTGCAGGCCGCCGCCGCAGTCGGCCAGATGGGGCTGGTCGAAGCCTACGAAAAAATTTTTTCCCGCTACGGCCTCGCCACCGCGCAAATCCTGCTCACCCACGAAGATCTGGCCGATCGCACCCGCTACCTCAACGCCCGCTCCACCCTCAACGCCCTGCTTGAGATCGGCGTCGTGCCGATCATCAACGAAAACGACACCGTCGTGACCGACGAAATCAAGTTCGGCGATAACGACACCTTGGCCGCACTGGTCACCAACCTGATCGACGCCCATGCCCTCGTTATCCTCACCGATCAAAAAGGGCTCTACACCGCCGACCCGCGCCGCGACCCTGCCGCCGACCTGATCCACGAAGGCGCCGCCGAAAATCGTGAATTCGAAGCCATGGCCGGGGGCGCCGCCTCCCAGATCAGCCGCGGCGGCATGATTACCAAAATCCGCGCCGCCCGCCGCGCCGCCCGCAGCGGCGCTCACACCTGCATCGCCAGCGGACGCGAAGCCGATCCCCTGCTCCGGCTCGCCGCGGGCGAAGAGATCGGCACCCTGCTCTACGCCAGCAGCTCGCGTCTGGCCGCCCGCAAACAGTGGCTCGCCGACCACCTCCAGCTCGCCGGCACCCTCATCATCGACAGCGGCGCGGTCGAGGCGCTGCATTCGGGCAAAAGTTTGCTCCCCGTCGGCGTGCTCGAAATCGAAGGCGAATTCACCCGTGGCGCGGTCGTGGCGTGCTGCGATACCAATGGAGAAGAAATCGCCCGCGGGCTGGTGAATTACGCTGCCGGCGAATGTCGCCGTATCGCCCGCCGCCCCACGTCCGAAATTGAGATCGCGCTCGGCTATATCGACGCGCCGGAGTTGATTCACCGTGACAATCTTGTTGTCCACGTAGCAAATTAGCATTGTCACGCCGCCATGCGCGTAAAATCCCTCAGCTTAGCGCCACGCTAAACCACCCGGTTCGCCATGAGTTTTCACCTGAATTTCCAATTCCGCCCCAAGCTCCTCGATACCCTGCCCGGTTACGGGCGTGACACCCTGATGCAGGACGTCTCGGCCGGCATCACCGTCGGCGTGCTCTCCCTGCCGCTGGCAATGGCCTTTGCCATCGCCAGCGGAGCATCCCCGGCGGCGGGCATCTGGACGGCGATCATCGCCGGTTTCCTGACCTCGTTGCTTGGTGGCTCACGGGTGCAGATCGGCGGCCCGACTGGCGCTTTCATCCCCATTCTCTACGCCATCATCGCCGATTTCAGTTTCCACGAGCTGCTCATCGCCACCATGATGTCGGGGATCGTGCTATTCACCATGGGCGCACTGCGGGTCGGCGGCATGATTCGCTTCATTCCCCTCACCGTGGTGCTCGGCTTTACCAACGGCATCGCCGTGGTTCTTTTTATCACCCAGATCAAGGATTTTCTCGGCCTGCCGATCGACAACATGCCGGGCGAATTCTTTGCCCGCCTCACCGCCCTCGGCGCCGCGCTGCCCCATTTCGACCCGTTCACCCTTGCCGTGGCGCTGGTCTCCCTCGCCATCCTGGTCATCTGGAACCGCCAGGCGGGCAAGGTCGACTGGATGCGCCGCTTTCCCGGCCCGCTGGCCGTGCTCACCATCATGACCCTGGCCAACGGCATCCTCGATCTGCCGGTCGCCACCATCGGCTCGCGCTTCAACGGCATCCCCCAATCCCTGCCCGAGATCGCCTTTCCTGATCTCAACCTCAGCAACGTCGGCAAACTGATCATGCCCGCGCTGGCGATCTCCATGCTGGGAGCGATCGAATCGCTGCTTTCCGCCCGCGTCGCTGACAGCCAGATCGACGACCGCCACGACTCCAATCAGGAGCTGATGGCCCAGGGCATTGCCAACTTCGTCGCCCCATTGTTCGGCGGCATTGCCTCCACCGGCGCCATGGCGCGCACCGCCACCAACATCCGCAGCGGCGCCCGCACTCCCGTTGCCGGCTGCGTCCATGCGCTGGTGCTCCTTCTCATCGTGCTCCTGCTCGCCCCGCTCGCCAGCCACATCCCGCTCGCCACCCTGTCGGCGATCGTCGTGATCGTTGCAGTCAACATGGGTCAATGGCGCACTTTCGCCCCGCGCGAACTGGCGCGCTATTCAAACAGCTACCGCGCCATCCTGCTCACCACCTTCTTCGTCACCGTCGTGTTCGACCTCACCCTGGCGCTCGAACTCGGCATGGTGCTGGCCAGTCTGGCGTTCATCTTCCGCATGGCCCGCCTGACCCGGATCGACCCCGTCGCGCTCGCCCCTGCCGATGCCGCCATCAGCGCCTATCGCCTCTCCGGCAGTCTCTTTTTCGGCGCGATCAACAAACTCGAAACCCTGCTCACCTGCGCCAACGACCAGACCCGCGTGCTCATCCTCGATCTGGAGGGGGTGATCAACATCGACACCACCGCGCTCGACATTCTCCAGTCCCTGCTCCGCAGCCTGCACAAAACCGGCGCCAGCCTGATCCTGTGCAGCGTTGGCCGCCAACCCGCCTCCCTGCTGTCCCGCTCCGGTTTCGACCAGCAACCCGGAGTCGTGAGCATCGCCACCGATTTCACTGCCGCGCTCGAACAGGCACGGGAGCACTGCAAGACATAAGGAAACGACGCCCTCCATGATGCGATCAGCGACATCCAGATTGATGTTGCCGCCCCACTCGTTGGTGCAGGGCGGGTGCTGCGTACTACCAGCAACGCTTGCTATACAGCAAGAGTGCCACTATCATGACCCGTAGGGCCAGTTTAATGGCTCGTCGCCAACGACTTTGAGCAAGGTTTGGCTTCATATGAATCACCTCCCTTTCGGGCGGGAACCACTGAGCTTACGCCTCGGCTAAGGCGCAGCCAGTGCGCCCGGAAGGGAGTCTACTTGAACCGCCTGTTTTTGGGCGGTTTTTTATTGTTGGCGCTTGGGGGTTGCCGTCACGAAAGTGCTGTATTTTCGCCACTTCCCGGGTGTTTTTTGGGCATGGTTGAGCGCATTGGCATATGCAAAAGTCAGTGCAGCAGCTTGGTGAGACCCACCCAGCGTCGAAGCGCCGGACGGGGTGCTACATGGGGCTAATTCAACGGTTGTGACAGTTATCAGCGGAGCTGGAAATGACCGCCAGATCGTCGTCGAACCCGCCTTGCACCTTCAGACGACCAGATCAATTTTCTGCACCGTTCCCGCCATGCCGCCTTCAGTCAAAAAAACGCCGGTGGAACGAATCTGCGCCAGAAGCTGGTTGTTCAGATCCTTGAGCGCAAAAGGCGTTGCGGCATTTTTGAGCGCAATCGCACCGACCTTGGCATCCTTGAGACTGTGCAGAATGTCATTGCCCGCCTCGTCGCGCTGCCCTGACCACACGTAGAGCTGCTGCCACACGCTGTCGTTTTCGTCGATCCAGCCGTTGCCGTCGTCGTCGAGCGCCGCAAGTTCACCGAACCCGTCGCCGCTGCGTGCGCCGAACAGCTCGGAACCGTTATTGACCTTGCCGTCCCCGTTGCGGTCAAAGACCAGAAAAGCGTTGCCGGGAGCCAAGGTGCGCAAGCGCTCATCCGCGCCATCGCTGTCGAGATCGAAACTGAAACGCGCATCGGCGAGCGCCGCGGCGGTACCGGAAAAATTAAGCACCAGCGGGTCTTTGAGCACACCCATCCTCAGGGAGGTGTTGGTCTCCAAGTAATAGCTGTGAGACATGGAGAGGCTCAACTGAAAATTGATTTCGCGGCCATCAGCGGTGATCACCCTGCCTTCGGCGGAAAAGTCTGATTGCTCGTATTCGGCATGGGTTTCGCTGCGCTGATATTCCGCGCCGAAGCCCTCGCTCTGTGCATCCGCAGGGTCGCGCAGTTCGACATCGAACACGTTGATCTTGCGCCCGGTCAGGATTTCGACGGCCAGACGCATCATGTCCAGCCGCAGGTCGCCGAGCTTTTTCGCCTCGTCGATAAGGCCGGAGGTGCTCGCAGTGCGCATCCCGGAGGCGAGGGAGGGCAGCTCAGCCTGCGTTGCCGGATCTGCCTGCGTTGCCGGATTTTTCCCCGGATTGCGTGCCTGTCCCTCGCTCGACAGGCTGACGCGGGTCGAGGATGAACGGGCAAAAGATTCCGAGAGGATTTTTACCTGATCGCCTTTCCGCACCCACGACTGCGAGGACTCCTGCACCGTGGTCTCCTCAAAGTCCAGGTGCTGCGTCGAAAATGCCAGGTCAGATGCCGCTATTTTCATGACAGCCCCCTTTCAAGGGAATGGCTCATGGCAACATTAACGGCACCGCGACGGTTTTCTTGAGACGTGCCCGCAAAACGCAAAAGCGCGAAAAAGCACTCAAAAGCGAGAGCGACCCAAAAACCTTACCAGGTCGTCACCCGCTCCGTCGCCGCCCGGTAGTAATGTGCCTGGGCATCGTCGGGGCGCTCAAGGCGCTCCAGCAGGCGGGCGAGGGTCAGGTGCACCTCGGCGGCAGGCAGCAGGCCCAATGACGCTTCAAGATAGCTCAGCGCCTTGCCCCATAGCTGCGCGGTGATGCACAAGCGCCCGAGCGCGAACAGCAGGCCGGGGTCGCGCGGATGCTCGCGCAACCAGTGCTCACCTTTGGCCAGGCAGGATGAGGCATCGCTGCTGTCACTGGCGCAGTACGCATAGCTGCGCGCCAGATCGGAATCCCATTGCTCATCGAGCAGGCGTTCCAGCACCCGGCGCGCCAGCGCGCCCTGAGCGGTCGCGGCCAGCAGGGGGCAAGCCTGCTCGACCAGATAACGGTCTGCCAGCTCAGAGGCGGGAATTTCGCTCCACAATCTGGCCAGCGCCTCGCCATCCCCGGCATGTTCGCGCAGACGCTCGAAATGGGCGCGCCGCAGCAAGGGCAGCGCCTGTTCGGTCGACAGCGCCTTGTGCTTCCTCAACTGGCGGGTGAGTTTCAGCACCTCTTCCCATTGGTTCAGGGCGGAGGCGACCTTGAGCGACAACCGCAGCACCGCGATGTGGCGATGTCCGGACGCCTTCAGGGTTTCCAGGCATTCCCGCGCCTCCTCGAAACGACGCGACACAATCGCCAGCTCCGCCTCGGTCATCAGGCGCGCCACCCGCGCTTCTTCGCCTTGCTCGGTGGCACGGCTGATCCAGATCCGGTAACGGGTATCGTCGGCCAGCGCGTGCGCCGCCCGCGCCGCGAGCAAGGCGGCAACGGCGGGGTGATCGCCGGAGGAAAACGCACGCGCCGCGAGTTTCAGCGTCTGCGCATAACGCCCTTCATGGAAAGTGCGCAACGCATCGCGCAGCGCCCGGTCAGAGCGGATGCGCTGACGGCGTTCGCGCCACTGGTTGACCGCGTGCGGCAGGGTATAAACGCGCCGTAGCAGCCTCAACAGCAGATAGCTGACGGCAAAAACCACCAGCAGCGCCACGACGAAAAATCCCAGCGAAACCTGCACCCGCCACGGCCAGTGCACCAGCAGCACGTAACCCTGATTGAGATGGTTGGCAAGGATGGACAGCCCGGCCGCAAGGGCGAACAGGGTGATAAACCAGATCAGCGCGCGCATCGTGGCCGGCCTCAGGGTTGCGGAGCAGGTTCGGGTTGCGCCGCCCCTGCATGTGGCGATTCATGCGCCGGTTCAGGGGGCAAGGTATTCGCCGCATCATTTGGCAACTCATTTGCCTCCCCTCGTGGCGCTGCCACCTCGCCCGCCCGGGCCTGAAAAAGTTTGAGCGCATTAAAACTCAGCGCCAGCTCCCGATGCTCGATCCGCACCGGCAATTTTTCGAGCACGAGCATGTCATCAATCACCCGCCGCACCACCGGGTCGCGGGTGTTGAAAAAACGCTCGATCCAGTTGCGCGCCTGAGCGAGATCCGTCGCATAGGTGCGCCCGTCACGCGCCAGCAGCGCCAGGCGGGCGGAGAGCAGCCGGATTTTCAGGTTCTCGCGCAGGTAGCGGCTCTCGCCGGGGGCGAGCAGCACCGGCTCGAGCGCAGAATCCATGCGTTCTATCCGCACCAGCGAGAGGATGTCGCGCCACACGTCACGCGCCATATCCCTGGCAAAGTTCGCCACACCGCCGCCACTCGGCTCGCCCGGCGCACGGGGCGTGGGCGCCAATTCTTCCGCAAACGCCAGCGGCAAGGCATCGGCCTGCCCGAGCAATTGCTCCAGTTGCAGCGCGGTGGCGGGAATATCGAGGGTGAATTGCTGGCGCAGGTGTTCGATATCACTGGCAAGCGCCCGGCGCAAAGCGCCTAGCTGACCACGGTCTTGCAAGGCCAGCCGCGCCTGCGCACCCTGCAAGGCGATCAAGGCCGCTTCGACGTTACCGGCCAGTTGCAATTGCTGCGCGGCAATCGTCACCGCCTGCTCGACCTCGACAATGGCGCGGTCTTCTTCTGAACGCGAAAACTGCTGATACAACGTCTCCAGCGCCGCCGCCTGCCCTTCGGTGGCATCCACCTTGGCTTCGAGGGTGTCGAGCTTGCCCTGCACCTCCCCCAGCACGGTCTGCTGCTGTTGCGCCAGCGTGCGTGCTGCGGTGGCGATGGCATCACCCTGTTTCAGCCGTTGCGCCAGCTCCGCACGCAGGGCGACGCTTTCCTGACGCACCGCATACCCCTGCCACAGGGCCACGCCCACTGCGGCCAGCGCGATCAGGGCCAGCAACAAAGCCCACCCCGAGGCCCACCCCGCTGCGGGTGACGGAGGACTGGCGGGTGCAGGCGTTGGCGCGGACGCGGTGCGGGGTTCGCCCGCCACGCCCGAGGTGGTCGCCTCGGTGCTCGTCTCAGCGGCCACCTCGGCAGCCACGTTCGCGGCAGGCTCAATAACGGTCGCCACCTCGGGCGGAGTGGGCGATGAAGAATCAGATGCGGAAGGAGGCACAGAAGTATTCATATCCGGAGTGTACCCAAAGTAGGTAATCAGCGCGTGGACGAGCGCTTCATCACCGCTCGCAGTGACGTGGACGTGGGTGAAACCGTGCGCATGACAACGCGCGGCGATGCGTGGATGGGGCACGAACACCGGCAGCGCCGCGAGGCGCTCCATGGCCGCGGGGCCGACGATGCTGAGCAGATTGTCGCAGCCTTCGCTGCTGGTAAGGCTCAGGGCGTCGATGTCCCCGCGCTCACACGGCGCGAGCAGCGCCTGCGCAGGCGTTGCGGGACAGGCGCGATGATAACAGCCCAGATATTCGACCCGCGCCCCACGGGCAAGCAAGGTGTCGCCCAGCAGTTCACGCCCCCCGTCACCGCGCAGAATCAGCACCGCCCGCCCCTGTATCTGCGCCGCAGAAAACTCGGGTAGGGCAAGCACTGCTTCGGTATCGAAGCCGCTTTGCGGCGCAATCACATCCGTGAAGCCGTGCGCGGCGAGCGCACGGGCACTGCCCTGCCCCACCGCGGCGACCTTCAGCGTCGGCGGCCAGCGTGTGCTCGCCGTGAGCGCGGCCAGCCCGTATTCCACCGCATTGGGACTGACGAAAAAAACGAGGTCGAACTCATCCAGCCGACCGGCGCACGCGACCACAGCGGATTGATCGGGCAAGGGCTGGATTTCCAGCACCGGAAAATACACCACCCGCCCCCCGTGCGCTTCGATAGCCCTGCCCAGCGCTTCCGCCTGGGCGGCGGGGCGAGTCACTACAATCGTGTGTCCGGCCAGCGCGGTGTTCATTCCAGTTCGGCGAGTATCTCTCCGGCGCCGTGGGCCAGCAGTTCTTCCGCCAGCGCCACGCCAAGCGCGGTTGCCGCCGCCGGTTCGCCCTCGCGCTCGGCACGCACCACCAGGCTGCCATCAGGACGGGCGACGAAGCCCCGCAACCACAAGCGTCCCTGGCGAATTTCGGCATAAGCCCCCAGCGGCACCGAACAACTCCCACCCAGCGTGCGGGAAACAGCACGCTCCGCAGTCACGCAGGCCGTCGTATCGGCATCGGCCAGCGGCTGCAAGGCCGCGATCAGATCGTCGCGCCGCGCCAGACATTCAACGCCCAGCGCCCCTTGTCCAGCCGCAGGCAACAATGTCTCCGCCGGCAACACCGCACGGATACGGGATTCCAGCCCCAAGCGCTTGAGGCCGGAGGCGGCAAGAATGATTGCATCATACTGACCCGCGCCGAGCTTGCGCAGGCGGGTATCGAGATTGCCGCGCAGGCTGGTGACGCCGAGGAACGGATATTGGGCATGAAGCTGGGATTCGCGCCGCAGCGACGAGGTGCCGACAATACCGCCCGGCGGCAGATCGGCAAGCGTCGCATAGCGCTCCGAGACAAAGGCATCAAACGGCACTTCACGCGCCGAAATACTGGCGAGGGTGAATTCCTCCCCCATCACCATCGGCACATCCTTCATCGAATGCACGGCGATATCGGCGCGCCCGTCGAGCAGCGCGCTTTCCAGCTCCTTGACGAACAGCCCCTTGCCCCCGACCTTGGCCAGCGGGCGGTCGAGGATCTGGTCGCCGCGGGTAGTCATGCCGAGCAGCTCGACCCGGGTAGCGGGGTAAAGCGCTTCGAGCCGGGCCTTGACATGCTCGGCCTGCCACAAGGCCAATCGGCTCTCACGGGTGGCAATGATGATGCTGGACGGTACAGAAAGAGAAGATGCGTTCACGGTGTGCAGGCTTGCAGACAAACGGAAGCGCCACAGATGGGCGCCGGGATGGGTACGATTCTAGCATGCCCGCCACGGCGCTCCTGCTGTCTGTGCCGCTTACCCGCGCACCGCATTCACAATCACCTGCCGAATCCCGCCCGCCTCGAACGGCTTGTCACAGATGGCCGACACGCCGGCTTTTTCGACCGCGGCGAGCCGTCCCTGATCGTTTTCGCTGGTGATCATCATGATCGGCACTTCGGTCTGCCAGCTCTTGGTGCGGATGTATTCGATCAGCGCCTTGCCATCCATCTCGGGCATGTTGTAGTCGGTGATCACCAGATCGACCATCGCGTCAGCGAGGATAGTCACCGCCTGACGACCATTTTCGGCTTCGGTGACGTGTTCGACCCCCATGTCTTCCAGCAGGCGGCGGGTGTGGCGGCGGGAGAACAGGCTGTCGTCGACGAGCAGCACGTGCAGATTTTCCACTTCCACTTCGTCGATCTGTGTCGGCGGAGTGATGATCTCCTCGACCACGATGGTGAGCGCACGCGCCATCTGCGTGGGGGTAAAAGGCTTGGCGATGATGCAACAGGCGCCGGACTGGCGGATGGGGTCGAGCACCTGGGGACGGGTCTCGGAAGAGATGAGGATGAAAGGCAGCCATTCCAGCGTCGGGTCATGGCGCATTGCGGTGACGAGATCGGTGCCCGACATGTCGGGCAGGTAGAGGCTGCTGATCACGACATCGGGGCGGCGGCTGCCCATCTCGGCCAGGGCGTCGCCCGCATTCTTGAAATGCTGGAGGTTCTCCACCCCCATCTGGGACAACATGCGCGAGATCAATTCGGCCTGCATGGCCGAAGGCTCAACCAGTAGCACCCGCAGCCCGGCGAAGGACGAATCTGCCATGGTGTTCTCCTTGCTTTTGTCGACGCGAAACAGGAAACATTGTAAATGGAAAGGCCGGTGACGATGTCTTACCGTTTTCGTCCCACCACAGACATGCGAGGCTCGTCGCCCGCCGGGAGGGGTTTGGTGACGCCGCTCCTGACCGTGGCGCCAGGGGCCAGGGTACGAGCGGCGGGAGCCAATCTCGACGCGCCGGGTGCATGAGCGGACGGATGCGCGCCGGGCGGCGGCTTGACAGGCGTTGCGGGCCGCGAAGGGGCATGCGGATACGGAGGGCGCTGATAAGGCGGGCGGCGCCCCTGTGCGCCATTCCAGTAGCTGGGGGGATACCAGACGCCATAATTCGTCCCCCAGTTCACGTTCGCATCACGGGCGTTGCGGCTGGCCTCGGCCTCGGCTTCAGCCGCGTCACGGGCGGCATTCGCGGCAGCCACCTCGGCGCGACGGGCTTCGGATTCAGCCTGCCAGGTGCTCACCGGGTCGGCGTTCCGGGCTGCGGTCACGGCGGCGCGTTGCGCGTTGGTCATCGCCATCGACCAGGCCCGGTCGTACTCCCGCCGCGCAATGAGATCCCTGATCATCTCATCGAGCTGGCGCTTTGCCGCATCGGGGTCGGTGCCGGAGAGGGGGTCGTCGGTACGCACGAGCCTCTGCTGATTGCCCGCTGTGCATGGGGTCTGGGTATACTCCACTGCTCCCGAAGGGGTGGTGCAGCGGTAAACCTGATCCTGCGCCGCCGCCGTGCTCGCCACGCCCATCAGGAACAGTGCCGCAATCCAATCCTTGCCCCTGCTGTCCATAATCGCCCTCCATGATTTCCCGTCCAGTTTACCCCTGTCCACAGCAAGCCTGCCCTGTTTTTCCTCACCTCCACGCCATGAATCTCCCCGTCAACGCCGAATTGCTCCGCGCCATCCGTCACGATCTGCATGCCCATCCCGAGCTGGCCTTTGAAGAGGTGCGCACCGCAGACAAGGTAGCGGAAGTGCTCGGCGCGGCAGGCATCGAAGTCCATCGCGGGCTGGCGGGTACCGGCGTGGTCGGCGTAGTGCGCGCGGGCGAGGGCAAGCGCGCCATCGGCCTCAGAGCCGACATGGATGCGCTGCCGCTGCGCGAAGCCAACCCCTTTGCCCATCGCTCGACCCATGATGGCTGCATGCACGCCTGCGGTCACGACGGCCACACCACGATGCTGCTCGGCGCAGCGCAAGCCCTGGCGGCGCAGCGCGATTTCGATGGCGTCGTCTATCTGATCTTCCAGCCCGCCGAAGAAGGCGCGGGCGGCGGGCAAGTGATGATCGACGAAGGGCTGTTTGAGCGTTTCCCGATGGAAGCCGTATTTGGCATGCACAACTGGCCGGGCATCCCCTCCGGTCAGTTCGCCGTGCATGGCGGGGCGGTGATGGCAGGCACAGATCGTTTCGACATCCGCATCACCGGTCGCGGCGGCCATGCGGCGATGCCCCATCTCCTCGTCGACCCGGTGCTGGCCGGGGCGGCGCTGGTGCAGGCGGTGCAGAGCATTGCCTCACGCACCATCGACCCCACCGAGAGCGCGGTCGTCTCCATCACCCGCTTCCGTGCTGGCGAAACCTACAACGTCGTGCCCGAAGTGGCGGAGCTGGCCGGCACCTGCCGTGCGTTCTCGCCCGCAGTGCGCGAACGCATCCAGACGCGGCTGCGTGAGCTGTGTACGGGGATCAGCGCCGCGTTCGGCGTGCAAATCGACCTCACCCTGCTGCCCGGCTATCCGCCGACGATCAACAGCGCGCCGGAAGCGGCCCTGTGCATCGAGGCGGCACGGGCCGTAGCCGGGACTGATGCGGTCATCACCGACGCCCGCCCGAGCACCGGTGCCGAGGACTTCGCCTACTACCTGCAACAACGGCCCGGCGCTTATGTGTGGATAGGCAACGGCCCGGCGGACAACGGCCACACCCTGCACAGCCCCGGCTACGATTTTAACGACGACATCCTGACGCTCGGAGTGGCGTATTGGGTGGAGCTGGCGCGGCGGCGGCTGCCACGCAACTAACAAAAAGCATTGAAATGTGAAGGCGGGGTATCGGTTTTGAGGGTGAGGGCGGGTTTCAAACCCGTCCTCACCCTCAAATCCACCGCCCGGTTGGCAAACACTTCGTAAGCGCCCATTTGCCGCCTGCCGACGTTGCCGATATATTCCCCCTTCCCTTTCATTCCCTCCTCACGCTCCCCTCGCATGGACATTGCCACTCTGGAACGCATCGCTGTCAGCGCGCTTGAAGACATCAAGGCGCGGGACATCGAAATTATCGACACCACCCGTCTCACCGCACAATTCGAGCGCATCATCGTCGCCAGCGCCGAATCCGGACGCCAGACCCGCGCCCTGGCGCGCAACGTGCAGGATCGGGTGCGCGCAGCCGGGGGCGGAGTGCTCGGGATCGAAGGCGAAGACAGCGGCGAATGGGTGCTGGTCGATCTCGGCGAGATCGTGGTGCACGTCATGCAGCCGGCCATCCGCAGCCTCTATCGTCTGGAAGAGCTATGGACGGCCACCCCGGCCAGCCGACGCAGCGCAGCCGAGGTCATGGCGCATGCAGGAACGGTCTGAGTGAAGCTCCTCATCGTCGCCGTGGGCCACAAGATGCCCGACTGGGTCGTCAGCGGCTTCGATGAATTTGCCCGCCGCATGCCGCGGGAACTGCCGCTCGAACTGATCGAGCTCAAGGCCGAGTCCCGCACCACGGGCAAGCCCCCGGCGGCGATGATGGAAGCGGAGGCCGGGCGCATCGAAGCCGCCCTGCCTGCCCGCTGCCGCCGGGTCGTGCTCGACGAACACGGCGCCGATCTCACCAGCATGGCGCTGGCGCACAGGCTGGAAAACTGGCGGGCGGGGGGCGAGGATGTCGCCTTCATCGTCGGTGGCCCGGACGGGCTGGCGCCGGGCTTGAAGAAAAGCGCCCACGAGCGCCTGCGCCTCTCCAGCCTTACCCTGCCCCATGCGCTCGTCCGCCCCCTTCTGGCCGAAGCGCTATATCGTGCCTGGAGCATCATCTGCCACCATCCGTATCACCGCGAGTGAAAATACAAGGCTAAACTAAGGGTATTCCAAGACATCTTTCCCGCCATGTCCGCCAGCCAGCCTCACATCTACCTCGCATCGTCCAGCCCGCGCCGCCGCGAGCTGCTGCACCAGATCGGCGTGCAGTTTGATGTGCTGGTTTTCCGCATCGGCGAGCGCGGTGAAGATGCCGATGTCGATGAAGCGCTCCATGCCGACGAAAAGGCCGGGCACTATGTCGAACGCCTCGCCCTCACCAAGGCTTCAGCAGGGGTCAAGCGCCTGTTGTGGCGCAAGCTGCCGCGCCAGCCGGTGCTTGCCGCCGACACCGTGATCGAGATCGACGACAAAATCATCCGCAAGCCCACCGACATCAACGACGCCTGCGACATCCTGCAACAGCTCTCCGGACGCAGCCATCGCGTGCTGACCGCGGTGGCAATCAGTGATGGCGAGAAAATCCGCTCCAGAATATCGACGAGCGAAGTCCGTTTCAAGACCCTCTCGGAAGACGACATCCACCACTACATCAAGACCGGTGAGCCGATGGACAAGGCCGGTGCGTATGGCATTCAGGGCTTTGCCGCAACCTTCATCGAGGAAATCCGTGGCAGCTATTCCGGCATCATGGGCCTGCCGCTGTTCGAGACGGCGGCCCTGCTGACCGTTTTCGATTATCCTCTGTAACCGGAGCAGCCGGAGATGTTGACGCCGGTTCGATGAGCCATGCGCAAGGGTGGAGAGCGATCCGCCCTTGCGCATTTCCCATTGGAATCTTTCCACATGAGCGTTGAGTTTTTGCTGAATTTCACCCCGCAGGAAGTGCGGGTTGCTGTCGTTGAACAGGGTGTAGTGCAGGAACTGCACGTCGAGCGTACCGCCAGCCGTGGCATCGTGGGCAACATCTATCTGGGCCGGGTGGTCAGGGTGCTGCCGGGGATGCAATCGGCCTTCATCGAGATCGGCCTGGAGCGCACCGCGTTTCTCCATGTCGCCGACATCTGGAGCGAGCGTCAGAACGGTGACGCCGCGCGCCCGATCGAGCGCATCCTCACCGAAGGCCAGAGCCTGCTCGTCCAGGTGCTGAAAGACCCGATCGGCACCAAGGGCGCACGCCTGTCCACCCAGGTCAGTCTGGCCGGACGCCTGCTCGTCTACCTGCCCCAGGACAAGCACATCGGCATCTCCCAGCGCATCGGCGACGAGGCCGACCGCGAGCAGCTACGCGAACGGCTCGCCAAACTGGTGCCGGAGAGCGAACCGGGCGGTTTCATCGTCCGCACCATGGCCGAGAACGCCACGGATGATGAATTCGCCTCCGACATCGCCTACCTCGCCAAGCTGTGGGGCGAAATCGAGCGCGCCAGCGCCAACCCCGTCGCGCCCCGCCTTCTGCATGAAGACCTGGGCCTGTCCAAGCGCGCCCTGCGCGATCTAGCCAACGACGAGACCACCCGCATCCGCATCGATTCGCAGGCGAATTTCCTCAAACTCTCGTCCTTTGCCGCCGAATACACCCCGAAAGTGCTGCCGCTGCTCGAACATTACCGTGGCGACCGCCCGCTGTTCGAACTCTACAACGTCGAAGACGAAATCCAGAAAGCGCTGGAGCGGCGGGTCGAGCTCAAATCCGGCGGCTACCTGATCATCGACCAGACCGAAGCGATGACCACCGTCGACGTCAATACCGGGGGCTTCGTCGGTGCGCGCAATTTCGACGACACCATCTTCAAGACCAACCTCGAAGCCACCCAGGCCATCGCCCGCCAACTGCGCCTGCGCAATCTCGGCGGCATCATCATCATCGACTTCATCGACATGGAAAACGCCGAACACCGCGACATGGTGCTCGAAGAACTCCGCAAGTCGCTCTCCCGCGACCACACCAAGATGAGCGTCAACGGCTTCACCGCCCTCGGTCTGGTGGAGATGACCCGCAAGCGTACCCACGAATCGCTCGCCCACCTGCTGTGCGAACCCTGTCCCACCTGCGGTGGCCGTGGCGAGATCAAGACCGCACGCACCATCGCCTACGAAATCCTGCGCGAAGTGCTGCGTGAAGCCCGCCAGTTCAACGCACGCGAATTCCGTGTCCTGGCCGGCCCCGAGGTGATCAATCTCTTTCTCGAAGACGAGAGCCAGTCGCTGGCGATGCTCTCCGACTTCATCGACAAAAAAATCTCGCTCCAGGCTGAGACCAGTTACACCCAGGAGCAGTTCGACATCGTGCTGCTTTGACAGGAATGACATCCATGTACCACTACAACGCCGATGACAACATCTTCGTCGCGGAAGACAGCGCCGCCAACGCCGGTTTTGCCTACAAGGATGTCGGCAATGCCGAAGAGCACCTGTACCGGCTGATGCGCACCGTCGGCGACCGCAGCATTTTTTCCCTCGAACTCAAACGCGGCGCCGTCGACTGGCCGACCTACTACCACCTCACCCCCCAGCGCGCCAATATCGTCCGCCCTTTCCGCGACCTCATCTCGTCTGCCAGTGTGCTCGAACTCGGTGCGGGCTGCGGCGCAGTCACCCGCTATCTGGGCGAACAGGGCGGACAAGTCACCGCCCTCGAAGGCAGCCAGGCCCGGGCCAGAGTCATCGGCGTCCGCTGCGCCGATCTGCCCAATGTCCGGGTTTATTGCGACCTGATCCAGAATTTTGCCCTCGAAGAAAAATTCGACTTCGTCACCCTCATCGGCGTGCTCGAATACGCCCAAATGTACCTCCAGGACGCCGACCCCATTGGTGCGCTCCTGCGCCACGCCCGCAGCTTTCTCAAACCTGATGGCATCCTGCTGCTGGCGATCGAAAACCAGCTTGGGCTGAAATATTTCTCCTCCGCCCCGGAAGATCATCTGGGGCAGGCGATGTATGGCATCAACGATATCTACGGCAAAGACACCCCGGTCACGTTTGGCCGCCACGAGCTGCTGACGCATCTGCACCACGCCGGCTTCGCCTCGACCGCGCTCTATCTCCCTTTCCCCGACTACAAGACCCCGGCGACCGTGATCTATCCGCAGGGCTACGACCTCGCCCACGCGCCTGCGGAGTGGAATCTGGGCACGCTACTCGCCGGCGCCGTGTCCCATGAATTAAAAAACGCTGCCCGTCCCACCTTTTCGCTCGAAATGGCCTGGCCCCTCGTCGTCCGCAACGGCCTCGCCGCCGAGTTCGCCAACTCCTTCCTCTTCGCCTGCAGCCAGACGCCGGACGGCGTGGCGCGTCTCACCGCCGCGCACGCCCACACCCTCGCCGTGCATTATGGTTGCGATCGCCCCTACGATCTCGGCAAGGAGACCCGGTTCACGGTTGAAAACGGTCATGTCCAGACCCGCACGCGCAAAAACAGCGCCGCCCCGGACGCATGGGAAAACGAGGTGTATGAGCCGGGCAGCTCCTGGTTCGACGCCCTGCTGCGCATCGTCAACCGTCCGGGCTGGAGCACGAACGAACTGGTCGCCTGGGCCGCGCCGTGGAAGGCTGCGCTGGAACAAATCGCCCACCACAACCCCGAGTTCGCCACCGAGCCCGCGTTCGCCCATTTCCCCCTGCTCCTGCCGGGCAACTACCTGGATGCCGCGCCCAACAACTGGATCATTCACCCCGACGGCAGCGCCGCCTTCATTGATCTCGAATGGGAGATGCCCTTTGCCCTGCCGCTGGAGTTCATCCTGTTCCGCAGCCTGTTCCTCACCCTGCACCGCGTAACCAGTTGCGCCCGCCCCGCGCAGGATGTTCCGCTCAACCTGGGCCAGCTCACCATGATGACTCTCGACCACCTCAATATCCGCATCAACGCCCCGGACATGGACAATTTCCTGTTTATCTTCAATGGTTTTCAGAACATTACCGCAGGCGATCCGGAAGGAACTTTCAGCCGGGCCACCCAGGCGCTCGAAACCGCATCACTGCCTGTCCGCCTTATCTGACCCATCCGGGACTTTGCCATGGCCAACGAACTCGAAACCAAACTGCATCGCATCCGTCAGCATCTGCTCGGCAGCGTTCCGCACTCCATCGTCGAGCGCGGCATCCGTCATTTCGAGCGCGAAGAAATACAGCAAGCCCTCGCCTGCCTGTCCGCCGCGGTCGAGCAACGCAGCGGCGACCCGCGTGCATACGCCTACCTGGCGTTCATCTGCGCCAAACAGGGGCTGGAGCGGGAAGCGGCTGATTTCATCACTCGTGCGCTCGAACTCGACCCCGCGCAACAAGCCTGGCAGGCCGCGCTGGGCGAATCCTTTCTCAAGGCCGGCAACGCCGCCGCCGCCGCCCGTCATCTCCAGCTCGCGGTGGACGCCCGCCCGGACATGTACGCCGCCTACCCGGCGCTGGCGGAGAGCTACCGTCGCCTGAACGACTACGAGCGTGCCCTCCGCCTGCTCGAACAGGCGCCCGAGCACGCGCTGACGCTTGAACTGCTGAACGAAATCCGCGCCGAAGCCGCGATGTACGCCCGCAACCCGAATGCAATCACGCGACGGGCGGCATTGCTGCCCTACTGCACCGCGCCCGAGCTGGATCGGGAAGCGCCGGTGCAGGAAAACACGCCCATCGGGCCGATCTGGCAATACTGGGGGCAGGGAGAGGGCGCGGCCATGCCCGCGATCGTTCGCGCCAGCCTCGCCTCGGTCAAACGCCACTGCGGCGCACGGCAGGTGATCGTGCTCGACGACACCACGGTAGACGCTTACGTTCAAATCCCCGCCTGCATCCGCAAAATCCAGCACACCCATCGCGCCCATTTTTCCGACTGGCTGCGCACGGCCCTGCTGGCCCAATATGGCGGCACCTGGGTGGATGCCACCGTATTTTTCAGTGGCCCGATTGATGAGGACGTCCTGCGCGCCGCTTTTTTCCTCTACCA
>BNUB01000024.1 GCA_025997045.1 Betaproteobacteria bacterium | reverse complement strand
TGCTGGAACTCGGCCTGACCCTAACCCCCGCCACCAAAGGCTGGTCACTGGACGTCGGCGTACAAGGCTACACAGGCAAACGCGAAGGCGTCACCGGAAATGTGAAAGCAGGATATCGGTTCTGACCACCACCGGGAGCGATGGCGTCCCCGCCATCGTGCGACGGCGAGACGCCGTCGCTCCCAACAGGCGTAGCACGGACATCCGTAGGGCTACGCAGGCAAACGCGAAGGCGTAACGGGAAATGTGAAGGCAGGATATCGGTTTTGAGGGCCACTTTCCGGGAGCGATGGCGTCCTCGCCATCGTGCGACGGCGAGGACGCCGTCGCTCCCGGTGCGAAGGTTTCCCAACCTGCGGGGCATCCATCCGGGATTGCGGGTAAACCTCAGGCACAAGGGGGGAGCGGAGATCAGAGCGGCTTCGCCGCCACAAAAGCATACCTTTGGCATTCATGCGATTGCCCTGGGGTGGAGCGTCTGAGCCATTTTTGGGTAAATGGACAGACGTAGAAACATTTGCCGCAGATGTCAAAGCTGATGCCGTAATTATGTTTGGACAGCGCGGCCGCGACGATGGAGCAGCGTGCGGTGTCGACCAGATCGTCCGTTGTGGTGACGCCGGGCTGCCAGTGTGCGTTGGTGAGCGCGTCTGCGGGACAGATGTCGACGCATTTGGCACATGTGCCGCAATGCGAGACGGACACCGGCGCGTCGCAGGGCAGCGGCGCGTCGGTGACGATCGAAGTCAGGCGGATGGCCGCGCCGAATTGGCGCGTGACCAGAAGCGCGTTCTTGCCGACCCAACCCAGCCCTGCCAGCGTGGCGACAGTTTTGTGCGGCAGGCGGGTCGCGTAATCATTGAGCGTGTCGCGCGCCTGCACGTTTTCCCTGGTTTGCGCCCAGGCGGCGAAACCGGCTTCTTCGAGCAGGCGCGCGCCGTGCGATGCCAGCGTGTCCAATCTGTCGTTGGTGGCGTGGTAGGCGTCGTAGTAGGCACGGGTTGGCCCCTTGCCCAGTCCGGCGACAATCTCCGGCGCGAAGGCGACGGCAATGCTCACTCCGTGCAGTGCCGCCGCAGGTTTTTCCGGCGCATCGTGCAGACGCCTGCGGAAAACGTGCAATACGGCTTCATCCGGCAGGCGGGAGAGGTCGGCAAAGCCGACCAGACAGGCGCCCAGATCTTTCAGCCTGGTTTTCAGGTCGGGGAGGGAGGGGGCTGAAAACGGCGGCATGGATTTGTCATTAACGTCGAGCCGATTTCAGTACGGCGACGGTATGGCCGATGCGTTGCCCTGCCTGATATGCTTGCCAGGCCTGCGTTGCCGTAATACGGTAGGGGAGCAGTTCCTTTTCAATCTCAATCGCCCGTACACCGCTGTCTCTGGTGCTAATGCCATTGAAGGTTTTTTCCAGGGCCTCAACAGGATAATAATAGAAGGGCCCCAAACCACGGGTTTCCAGTTCGGCGTAAGAAGGCAGCACCTCTTCTCCCAAGGCCTGAAGTTTCCAGGAATAGCTCAGGAAATCTGGCGTCAGGCCGGACTCGACAGCGAGGCGGGAAAGATATTCCAGGGGAACGCGCCCGCCGAGGGTGGAAATGACGAAACCATCGGCGCTGAGAAATTCCAGAGATTGTTTGAGCGCGACATAGTGAAGGGCCAACAGGTGGTCATGGGCGAATTGAGGGATTTTTTCCGTCCTCGGCGGTACAAAGTTTGAAGACTTGCGTTTCTCCTCCAGCGCATTGGCATTGTCGATGGGAATATTGGGCAGGTTTTCGTAAATGACGTCAAAGCTCAAGCCTCTGCCTTGCAAGGGCGTGAGCAAATCGCCATGATTCACATGGACATCAACCGGGTGCTCGTTGCTGAGGTTTTGGCGGATGTTCCATTCAGCAGCCTCGGTAATATCGGGAAATACGTCGGTCGCGCCGACAACGGTCGCGCCCAGTATCTCGATGCCCGTCAAAATATCCACTCCCGCGCCAGCGCCAATGGAAGCGAAAGATTTCACCGGCCCGCGATCTTCAACAATGAGCTTCAGTGCTGGAACAACGACGGTGGGCAACCAGTCGGCCTGGGGGTTTTCCGGGTTTGGCCGGAAAGCACGTTCGGCCACAATAATCCGCCATTCCGGCTTGACATGCCGGATGGGGCTTACTCCAAGGTAATGGGCCGCATCAATCGTCAGGGGGGTTCCTGCGGGAACGCTGTGCGCGGGAGCTTGTGTAGCCATTTTGTATCCTTTTGCTCAAGCAAATAATAAAACGTGAAAGTGTCAGCGGTGATCCGTCAGCCTGGCCAGTTTTTCGCCGGTAAGCTGTACGATCGTCACCATGACGATGAGGATAATGATGATATCGAACAGCACTTTGGTTTCATAGCGATCATAGCCGTAACGGATGGCAAGATCTCCCAGACCTCCAGCGCCGACAGCGCCCGCCATGGCTGAAGCGCTGATCATCACCACGACACAGACGGTCATGCCGCCGATGATGGCCGGAAGCGATTCTCCCAGCAACACATGCCAGATGATGTGATGACGTTTCAGGCCCATGGCAAAGGCGGCTTCAATCAAACCTTTGTCCACCTCCAGCAGGCTCACCTGCACGATGCGGGCATAAAATGGAATGAGATTGATGCTCAAGGGCACGATAGCGGCCCAGGTGCCGAGCGTCGTGCCCACGAGAAAACGTGTTACCGGAATCAAGGCTACCAGAAGAATGATAAAGGGCACCGAGCGGAACATGTTGACGATGATGGACAGAATCTTGTTGAATTTCGGTCTTGGATAGAGTCCGCCGGGCACCGTCACGACCAGCGTTACGGCCAACAAAAGACCGCAGGAGATGGCAATCACGCTGGAAATGCCGACCATCAGCAGCGTTTCGTTGAGCGCGCGTAAATAGCGATCAAACATCGTCAGGGGCATAACCCAGCACCTTGATGGATTGAGTGGAAAGACGGTATTGAAAAACAGGGCTATTCAGGACGCTCGCCGGAGCGGAAACCAATAGATTTCCCTGGGAATGGCCCTGGATGCGGTCGAGACCACCATGGAGCAAGCGAATGTCTGGTGAAATTGAAAGAAGGGTCGCCAATGGCACCCCTTCCTCCTGTTCTTCGCCGGAAAAAGTCAGGTTGAGAAAAATACGGCCACTGGAATCCGGGGAGATTTCGTGGGCAAGATTTTGCTTCAGATCATCGGGGATATCGTGTCTGATCGGGGAAAGCAGCGCTTTGGTCGCATCCGCTTGCGGATTGCCGAAGACAGACCACACGTCCCCTTGCTCGACGATTTCACCGTGATCCAGCACCACAACCTTATTGCATATGTTGCGGATCACCGACATGTCATGTGTAATCAGGACAATGGTGATTTTTAATTTCTCGTTGATTTTCCGCAGCAGATCCAGAATGGAGAGCGTGGTTTCAGGATCCAGCGCGGAGGTCGCTTCGTCGCAGAGCAGAATCTCCGGGTTATGCACCAGCGCGCGGGCAATGCCGACGCGCTGCTTCTGCCCTCCGGACAGATTCGCGGGATAAACATCGGCCTTGTTGGCAAGGTTCACCATCTCAAGGAGATCATTGACCCGTTCGCGGATAAACGCTTTCGGTGCGCCCGCTGCCTTGAGTGGCAAGCCGATATTGTCACGTACCGTTTTGGCGGCGAGCAGGTTGAAATGCTGGAAAATCATGCCGATGCGCCGCCGTTGCGCCACCAATTCGTTTTCATCCAGCAAGCCTACATCGTTATCGTCAATGTAAACCCCGCCGGCGCTTGGTTTTTCCAGCATGTTGATGCAACGTATCAGCGTGGATTTGCCCGCACCCGAACGGCCGATGATGCCGAAAATATCGCTGCGATGCACTTCAAAGGAAATGTCTTTCAGGGCGGCGACTTCATTGTATCCGGAATACTTTTTGTGCAGATGATCGAAGCGGATATGCACGCTGGAGGATTCGGCGAGCGGTACGGGATGCGCACGGGATGGCTCTCTCATCAGAACGCCGGGATAACAGAGCCTTCAAATTTATGCTGGATGAACTTCCTGACTGCTTCCGATTGATAAGCCTTCAGGAGTTCCCTGGCCCAAGGCACGTTCTTGTCCTGTTCGCGGACAACCAGAACGTTGACGTAGGGGTTATTTTCTCTTTTCTCGACAGCAATGCCGTCGCGGCTGGCAATGAGTCCGGCAGTTCCATAGGCGTAGGAGTTGGGAATGCCTGCCACATCAATATCTTCCAGAGAACGGGCCAGCACGCCGCTGGGGATTTCCACAAGCTCCAGTTTTTTGGGGTTGCTCTTGACATCGTTGATGGAAACAGTGCTCCTGGAGGGGTCGAAGCCTTCGGTCAAGGTAATCAGACCGGCATCGCGCAGGACGACAAGGGCGCGGGTCTCGTTGCTGGGGTCATTGGGAATGCCGACCTTGGCGCCTTCGGGCAAATCGGCGAGCGATTTGTAGGCTTTTTTGGTATAGAAGGCGAGAGGGGAGATATAGGTATCGCCAATAATCTCCAGTTTGTAGCCGCGCTGCTTGATCTGGTCGCGCAGGAACGGAATATGCTGAAAGGAATTGGCTTCCAGATCGCCGTTGTTCAGCGCCTCATTGGGGGCAACATTGGAGGCAAGCACCACGACTTCGACATTGAGATTGGACTTCTTCGCCTCCTGGGTGACGACTTCCCAGATCAGCTCATCGGGGCCGGCGCGAACACCGACGCGCAAGGGGTTCGGCGCCTGGGCCTGGGCAATGCCGACGACCATCAATGATGCGGCGAAAACTGCACCTTGCAGCAGGGATTTGAAACGAGCAGACATGGATGATCTCCGGGGAAAAGGTGAGTCTTTAGCCGTGATGAACGGGCGATGGTAGCAAATGGGTTTGCGCGCAATAAAGATGTTTTTTTTCTATGCTTATTCTGATGGCGATTAATCATCGGGGTGTGCGCCGGGGTGTGCGTAATAGCGCCTGGGTTTGCCGCCCGGGAGGTGGAGCGGGTGAAGGGAATCGAACCCTCGTATGCAGCTTGGGAAGCTGCCGTTCTGCCATTGAACTACACCCGCTCAGGGCGACGGCGGGCTGTGGCCTCGCCGGGCGCGCATCATAACACCATCGGCAGGGATTTTGCGACAAGTGCGCGGTGGTTTTTGCGTTGCGCTCAAAACGCCCATGTGCGGCGCTGACAAGGCGGTGAATTTTCAACAAGGTTCAGCAAGGGCGCGAGGTCTGTTAAAATCGCCCGCTTTCACTTCGGTTTTTCCGCCCCCGTGCCCCAGCCCCTTGCGTCATCCGCGCCCGTTGTGCCCGTTGTCCGTCTCAGCCAGGCAGGCTTTGCCTATGGCGACAATGCGGTGCTGCGCGGCGTTGATCTGACGGTGCATCGCGGTCAGGTGGTGGCGATCATGGGGAGCAGCGGTTCGGGCAAAACCACCTTGCTGCGCCTGATCGGCGGGCAACTGCGGGCGAACGCGGGCAAGGTCGAGGTGGCGGGGCAGGATTTGGGCGGTTTGTCCCGTGCGGCGCTCTACGCGCTGCGGCGGCGGATGGGGATGCTGTTTCAGTTTGGCGCGCTGTTTACCGACATGAGCGTGTTCGATAACGTCGCCTTTCCCTTGCGCGAACACACGGATTTGCCTGCGGCGCTGATTCATGACCTGGTGCTGATGAAACTGCAGGCAGTGGGCCTGCGCGGGGCGGCGGGCTTGAAGCCGGGGGAACTTTCCGGCGGCATGGCGCGGCGGGTGGCGCTGGCGCGGGCGGTGGCGCTTGACCCGTTGCTGGTGCTCTACGACGAGCCTTTCGCCGGGCTCGACCCGATCTCGCTCGGCATTACCGCGCAGTTGATCCGGCGTCTGAACGATGCGCTGGGGGCGGCGTCGGTGATGGTGACGCACGATGTGCATGTCTCGCTCGATCTGGTCGATTACGTCTATTTCGTCTCCGGCGGTGGCATTGTGGCGCACGGCACGCCGACGGAGATTCGGGCCTCAAACGATCCTTACGTGCATCAGTTTGTCCATGCCGAGGCCGATGGGCCGGTGCCGTTCCATTATCCGGCTCCGCCGCTGGCGAGTCTGCTGAGTCTGCCTGAGGGGGACGTGCCATGAGCGCGCTGGCCGGGGTGCTGCGCAAGCTGGGGGCGCGGGTGGTCGATAGCGTATGGCGGCTCGGTTTTGCGGTGCGCTTTTTGTTTGCGGTGCTGCGTTATTCGGGGCAGTCGTTCCAGCGCTTGCCGCTGACGATTCGGGAGATTTATTTCAGCGGCGTGCTCTCGTTGCTGATTATTCTGGTGTCGGGCCTCTTTATCGGGCTGGTGCTGGGTTTGCAGGGGTATGACATCCTCCAGCGTTTCGGTTCCAGCAGTGCGCTGGGGACGATGGTGGCGCTGTCGCTGTTGCGCGAGTTGGGGCCGGTGGTGGCGGGGCTGTTGTTCGCCAGCCGCGCCGGGTCGGCGGTGACGGCGGAGATCGGCCTGATGAAAACGACCGAGCAGTTGCAGGCGATGGACATGATGGCGGTGAATCCGATTGCGCGGGTGATCGCGCCGCGGTTCTGGGGCGGGGTGATTTCGATGCCGCTGCTGGCGGCGATGTTCTCGGCGATGGGGATTTTCGGCGGCTGGCTGATCGGGGTGGTGGTGATCGGCGTGGATAATGGTTCGTTCTGGTCGCAGATGCAGGATGCGGTGGATTTTCGTTATGATATTGTCAATGGCTTCATCAAGTCTTTTGTGTTCGGGACGGCGGTGTCGTTGATCGCGGTGTTCGAGGGTTACGATTGTCAGCCTACGGCTGAAGGGGTGTCGCGGGCGATTACGCGCACCGTGGTGAGTTCGGCGCTGGTGATTCTGGCGCTGGATTTCGTGCTGACTTCTTTCATGTTCCGAGGTCTTTGATGAACCGGACAGTGCTTGATTTGTGGGTAGGGGTGTTTGTGGTGCTGGGTTTTGCCGCGCTGGTGTTTCTGGCGGTGCAGGTCGGCAGTTATGCGGAGTTGTCGAGCGGCAAGACTTACGCGCTGGAAGCGCCTTTTGATAACATCGGCGGGCTGAAGGTGAAGGCGCCGGTGAAGAGCGCCGGGGTGCTGGTAGGGCGGGTGACAGCGGTTCGCTTCGATTCCAAGACCTATCGTGCCGTGGTCAGCCTGGAGCTCGATGTGCGCTACGAATTTCCCCGCGACACCATCGCCACCATCCTCACTTCCGGGCTGCTGGGCGAGCAGTATGTCGGGCTGGAGCCGGGCGGCGAGGAGGCCGTGCTGAAAGAGGGGGACAGAATCGCCATGACCCAGTCAGCGGTGGTGCTGGAGAAGCTGATTGGTCAGTTTATGTTCAACAAGGCCGCCGAACCGTCGGCGCAGGATTGAGAAAGTGATAGAAGCGTTTGTGCCATTTGTGCGTGATGCCCGATGTCTGATCGTCGCTGCGGCGGCAATGCTCGTGGCTGGCTGCGCGACGACTTCCCCGGAAGACCCGTTCGAGGGCTATAACCGGGCGATGTTCAAGGTCAACGAGAAAATCGACGACGCGGTGTTGAAACCGCTTGCACAGGGGTACGCGAAAGTGACGCCCAGGCCGGTGCGCAACAGCGTGAGCAATGCCTTCGCCAACGTGGCCGAGCCCTGGGTCGGGCTCAACAACCTGTTGCAGGGCAAGCCGGCGGATTCGATCTCCGATGTGATGCGTTTTCTGGTGAATTCCACCTTCGGTATCGCTGGCCTGTTCGATGTCGCCACTGAAGCGGGCCTGCCCAAACACGACGAGGATTTCGGCCAGACGCTGGCCGTCTGGGGGGTGGGCGACGGGCCTTATGTCGTGCTGCCGTTTTTCGGCGCACGCACCTTGCGCGATGCGGTGGTGTTGCCGCTCGATGCCACCCTGGATGATGCGTGGCGGCTGACGCCTCGCATTGCGACCCGGAATGCGCTTTCGGTCGTGCAAATCACCAATGAGCGTGCTGCCGCGCTGGGGCTGGAACGCACGCTCGAAGAGGGGACGCTGGATAAATATCGTTTCGTGCGCGATTTTTATCTGCAACAACGGCGCTACAAGGTGCATGACGGCAATCCCCCGGCGCTGGAAGATGATTTTTATGATGGCGGCGATGACGCACATTCGCGTTTGTCGCAGTGACGACGGTCAGCAGGATAACGGTTCGGAGCGGGATGATGAAAAAGTTGTTGCAATGGTGTCTGGTGGTGCTGGTTGTATCCGGCCTGCCGAATCTGGTCTACGCACAGGGCGCCGGGCCGGATGAGATGGTGAAGAGCGTCACCAATGACGTGCTGGGTATCGTGCGTTCGGATGAAGCGATCAAGGCTGGCGATACGGTCAAGGTCATCGCCCTGGTCGACCAGAAGGTTTTGCCCCACTTCGATTTCAACCACATGACCGCGCTGGCGGTCGGGCGCGACTGGCGCAGCGCAACGCCGGAGCAGCAAAAGCGGCTGGTTGAGGCGTTTCGTACCCTGCTCGTGCGCACCTATTCCAACTCCCTCACCCAGTACCGTGACCAGACCATCGACTTCAAGCCCTTGCGCGCCGACCCGGCCGATGTGGTGGTGAAAGTGCAGACCTCGGTGCGGCAGTCGGGGGCGCAGCCGATCGCCATCGACTATTCACTGGAAAAAACCGATCAAGGCTGGAAAGTGTTCGATGTGGTGGTGTCCGGGGTCAGTCTGGTGACGAATTACCGTGGCAGCTTCGGCGACGAGATTCGGGTCGGGGGCATTGATGGCCTGATCAAATCGCTCGACACCAAAAACAAGTCGCTCGCCGCGAAATAAGTGGACAGCGTGACGACTGAATTGAAGCTGAGCGGGGCGCTGACGATGCGCTCGGTCGCGGCTGAATATGCCAAAGACGAGTATGTCAAAAAGTTATCGGCGGGCGATCTGGTGATCGACTTCTCCGCCGTCACCGAGGCTGATTCCGCCGCGCTGGCGCTGGTGCTCGACTGGCTGCGCCGCGCCAAAGCCAGCGGCACGAAAATCGAATTGCGCGCCTTGCCGGAGGCGCTGGTTGTGCTGGCGGACGTCTACGGTGTTACAGGTCTGCTGCCCGTCGCACTGCCGGACGCGCGCTGAGTCGGCGGATGACGCTCCCTGCCATTCGCGTGCGCGCAGTGACCAAGTGCTACGGCGCGCTCCAGGCGCTGGCGGGCATTGATCTGGAGGTGGCGCAGGGCGAGTTTTTCGGCCTGCTCGGCCCCAATGGCGCAGGCAAAACCACGCTGATTTCGGCGCTCGCCGGTCTGGTGCGGCCCACCAGCGGCCAGCTTGAAGTGATGGGGCACGACGTTGCCACGGATTACCGCAATGCGCGGCTGCGCCTCGGCGTGGTGCCGCAGGAGCTGGTGTTCGACCCCTTTTTCACCGTGCGCGAATTGCTCCGCATCCAGTCCGGCTATTTCGGCTACCGCCATAACGACGACTGGATTGACGAGATTCTTCACCACCTCGACCTGATCCCCAAAGCCGACGCCAATATGCGCACCCTCTCCGGCGGCATGAAGCGCCGGGTGCTGGTGGCGCAGGCGCTGGTGCATCGCCCGCCGGTGATCGTGCTCGACGAGCCTACAGCCGGGGTCGATGTCGAGCTGCGCCAGGGTTTGTGGCAGTTCGTCAAAAAACTCAACGCCGACGGTCACACCATCGTGTTGACCACGCATTACCTTGAAGAAGCCCAGGCCCTGTGCGGACGCATCGCGATGATGAAAGCGGGCCGCATCGTGGCGCTCGACACCACCTCTCATCTGCTCTCCAGCTTCGCCAGCCGCAGCCTCAAGGTGCGGGTCGAACTCGGCGATGTTGCGCTGGAGCTGGGGGGCACGGCGGCAGGGGAGTGGGTGGAATTCGGGTTCGATGAGCCGGGCGAGGTCGAAATCCTGCTCGCCCGTCTGCGTCAGGCCGGTGCCGGGGTGCTTGAGCTTGCCGTGGGCGGCGCGGATCTGGAGCGGGTGTTCGTGGAGGTCATGCGCCGTGCCTGAAGCCTCGCCGTTCATCGGCTTTCGCACCCTGCTGTATAAAGAAGTGCTGCGCTTCTGGAAGGTGGCGATTCAGACCGTGGCCGCGCCGGTGCTCAACGCGCTGCTGTTCCTGCTGATCTTCTCCCATGTGCTCGATCGCCACGTCACCGTCTATGGCGGCGTGGCCTATACCGCCTTTCTCGTGCCGGGGCTGGTGATGATGTCGCTGTTGCAAAACGCCTTCGCCAACAGTTCGTCGTCGCTGATTCAAAGCAAGATCACCGGCAACATCATTTTCGTGCTGCTGCCCCCGCTGTCCTACCGCGCCTTTTTCGCCGCCTACGTCCTCGCCGCGGTTCTGCGCGGGCTGCTGGTGGCGGTCGGGGTGTGGCTGATGTCCGCGTGCTTTGTCCTGACGCCGATTGCGCATCCGCTGTGGGCGCTTGCCTTCGCCGTGCTCGGCGGCGCCTTGCTCGCCACTTTCGGCGTCATCGCCGGGATCTGGGCGGACAAGTTCGACCAGCTCGCCACCTTCCAGAACTTTCTGGTCATGCCCCTGACCATGCTCTCCGGCGTGTTCTACTCCATCCACTCCCTGCCGCCGCTGTGGCAGCAAATCTCGCACTTCAACCCGTTTTTTTACATGATCGACGGCTTTCGTTACAGCTTCTTCGGCCAGTCCGACGCCTCGCCGTGGCTGAGTCTGGGGGTGGTGAGCCTCTGCTTTGCGCTGCTGGCGGCGCTGACCTTGCGCATGCTGGCGACGGGTTACAAATTACGCGGTTAATCAGGACTATTACTCATGTTTCATGCAGATGACGTCAAACGTCTGATCGAAGACGCCTTGCCCTGTGAATTCGTGCTCATCGAGGGCGACGATGGCATACACTTCAGCGGCATCGTGGTCTCCACCACTTTCGCCGCCAAGCCCCGCGTGCGCCAGCATCAGATGGTTTATGCTGCGCTGGGCGATTTGATCGGCGGCGAAATTCACGCCTTGCAATTGCAGACCTATACGCCGGAAGCGTGGGCGGAGGTGCGTGCGGCGATGGATGCGGCGTAGCAGTTTTCGGGTAGATAAAGTATGGACAAATTACTGATTCAGGGCGGCGTCAGGCTGGTGGGCGAAGTGGCGATCTCGGGCGCGAAAAATGCGGCGTTGCCGATTCTGTGCGCCGCGCTGCTGAGTGCCGAGCCGGTTCACTTCACCAATGTGCCGCAGCTCCAGGATGTGGTGACGCTGCTCAAACTGCTGGCGGAGATGGGGGTCAAAGTCACCCACGACGGCGACACGGTGACGCTGGAAGCCTGTCAGATCACCAACCCGGTGGCGTCCTATGAACTGGTGAAAACCATGCGCGCCTCCATTCTGGTCCTGGGGCCGCTGGTGGCGCGTTGCGGGGAGACGCGGGTCAGCCTGCCCGGTGGCTGCGCCATTGGCGCCCGTCCGGTCGACCAGCACATCAAGGGGCTACAGGCGATGGGGGCGGAGGTGCTGGTCGAACACGGCTACGTCCATGCCCGGGCGGCGCGGCTCAAAGGCGTGCGCATCGTCCCCGACATGGTGACAGTGACCGGCACCGAAAACCTGCTGATGGCAGCCTGTCTGGCGGAAGGCGAAACCGTGATCGAAAATGCTGCGCGCGAACCCGAAGTGCTCGATCTGGCCCAGTGCCTGAGCGCGATGGGGGCGAAAATTACCGGCGCGGGCAGCGACGTGATTCGGGTGCAAGGCGTCGACCGCCTCCATGGCGCGACTCACCGCATCATGCCCGACCGGATCGAGACCGGCACTTACCTGTGCGCGGCGGCGGCAACCGGAGGCGAAGTGCGCCTGAGCGGGACGTCGGCGCAATACCTCGGCGCGGTGATCGACAAGCTCACTGAGGCGGGCTGTCGCGTGAGCGCACATGCCGACGAAATCCGCCTGCAAGCCCCGCCACGGCTCAAGGCCGTGAGCCTGCGCACCGACCCCTACCCGGCCTTTCCCACCGACATGCAGGCGCAGTTCATGGCGCTCAATTGCGTGGCCGCAGGCACTGCCACCATCCGCGAAACCATTTTTGAAAACCGTTTCATGCACGCGGTGGAATTGCAGCGCCTGGGCGCCGATATCCGCATCGACGGCAACACCGCCGTGGTACAAGGCGTCGACCGCCTGCAAGGGGCAACGGTCATGGCGACCGACTTGCGCGCCTCGGCGAGTCTGGTGATCGCAGCACTGGTGGCCGAAGGCGAAACCGGCATCGAACGTATTTATCATCTTGATCGCGGTTATGAACGGCTGGACGAAAAACTCGCTGCGCTGGGGGCGAAGGTCAGGCGGGTGAGGGGATGAGGATTTATAGATAAACAGGTATGACATCTACAACTTGACCAACATGGACAAGTAGCCTATAATGAGGCCCAGGAAACCATAAGGAGGCTTGAACATGAAAACGCTCGCGCTGGCAGAGGCTAAAACCCATTTTTCGGCGGTGATGAAAGAAGTTGAGCAGGGCAATGAGGTTGCCATCTCGTATGGCAAAAAGAAGGAAACCATTGCTGTCATCGTGCCTTATGAAACATGGAAAAAATCAAAACAAAGGCAATTGGGCACCCTGCGCGGCAAGGGTGCGCTGGTTTTTGCTGCGGATTTTTCCATGAGCGATGAAGCACTGTTGAACCCATGAAATACCTTGCCGATACGCATGTTCTGCTCTGGTCTTTTTTTGCGCCGGAACGCCTGTCAGCAACGATACAGGCTATCCTGCTGGATGAGGCGTGTGACATCTACTACAGCCCCATCAGCTTGTGGGAAATTTCGATCAAATATGGGCTGAACAAATTACAGCTTGGTGGCATGACCCCGGAAGCGTTTTATGAAGTGCTTGATGAAAGCTATTTTCTGTGCAAGCCGGTCGAACCTTTTCTCGCCATTACAAATTTCCGCCTGCCCCGTCATCACAAAGACCCGTTTGACCGTTTCCTGGTCTGGGAAGCGATCAAAAACGATTACACCCTGTTGAGCGCCGATAAGGCGGTTGCCGGGTATGCGCAGGAAGGGCTGAAAGTGGCGTGGTAGTCGAGGCTGGTGGTAAATCAGGCCGCGGTCGAGTCGGCCTTGTGGCAAAAACTGCATTGAGCTTTTTATCTGCGGTTGTCGGAAGTACACTAGAGTTTAGCATGTGCTGTGCTCGAACACGAACGCCGGGTCAAGGCACGACTCTTCATCGCCGTTTGCCTTTGTGACGGAACGGGTGAGTTGGCGCTAGAGGAGGTGGGGTGTTGCCGGTGCTGCGTCGCCTAGCGTCACCAGCGGTTCAGGCCGGTGCAGGAAGAAGCCTTGGGCGTAATCGACGCCCAGATCGCGGATGACTTCAAGAATGCTGGCGCTATGGACGAATTCGGCGACGGTGTGTAGCTGGTGGGCGCGCGCCAGGGTGACGATGGCTTGTACGGTGGAGAAATTGGTGAGGTCGCTGTCGATGTCGTTGACGAACACGCCATCCACTTTCAGGTAATCGGCGTGGAAGCGTTTGAGGTAGGCAAACGAGGACAGCCCGCTGCCGAAGTCGTCGAGCGCCACGGTGGAGCCGATGCGGCGCACACTCTCGATGAAATGGAGCGCCGGCCTGAGGTTGGAGACGGCGCTGCTTTCGGTGATCTCGAAACAGAGCTGCTTGGGATTGACCCCGGAGGCTTCGATCTGGGCGAGGACGAAATCCGGGAAACGCTCATCCGACAGACTTGCGCCGGAGACGTTGATGCCGAAACGCTCGACCGGGATCTCACGTCCTTCTTTTTGCCATTGCGCGATCTGTTGGCAGGTTTTCTCCACGACCCAGCGATCGATGTGGGGCATGAGGTTGTAACGTTCGGCGGCATGGATGAAGCTGGCCGGCGGTTCGTCCTTGCCTTCCGCGTTCTTGACCCGCAGCAGAATTTCGGTGTGGGTGGGTTTGTCGCTGGAGAGCAGGGTGAGGCGCTGGTGATAGAGCACGAAGCGCCCTTCGGCGAGGGCGCTGTCGAGCTGGGCGACACTGCGCAATTCTTCCCGGCGCTGGAGGAAATATTCGTCGTTCGGCAGGTAAACCTGGATGCGGTTGCGCCCCATCTCCTTGGCCCCGAAGCAGGCGGTGTCGGCGGCGATCATCAGTTCCTTCAGGGAACGGGTGTCGATCGCGGTGGTGCTGGCGATGCCGACGCTGGCGCCGATGCGGTAGGTCTGGGCGTCCCAGATGAAATGGGCGCGGGAGATGTCGTCGATGATGTCCTGGGCCAGCTTGCGTACATCGAATGAGGTGCCGTCCAGCGTCAGAATCGCGCCGAATTCGTCACCGCCGATGCGGGCAACGAAGGCGTTTTCGATCCGGCTTTCGAGCAGGTGGGCGATGCGGGTCAGCAGCTCGTCGCCCGCAGCATGACCACAGGAGTCGTTGATCGCCTTGAACTGGTCAAGGTCGATATAGAGCATGGTGACATCGGTGATGCTCGGGTCGGCAAGCAGTTCGGCGGCGTGGTTTTCAAACGCCCGGCGGTTATAGATCTGGGTGAGGGCATCGTGCTGGGCCTGCCATTCCAGCATGGACATTTTGTTGCTGACCGACAGCGCCATGTTGCTGAAGTGGTTCGACAGGTGATCCAGTTCGGTGAGTCCCGTCTCTTTGAGGCCAATGTCGTAGTCGCCGTTGGCGATACGTTCGGCGGCTTTCCCCAGATGCAACAAGGGGGTGACGATATGGTGTGAGATGGCGATCTGCAGAATGCAGAAGAGAAAAATGCCGAAGAGGGCGGTGACGCTGTTGCGCAGGATCAATTCGTCACGTGCGCTGGAGAGATAGGTGGTGGATATCCCATACTGCACGGCGCCGTAGACCTGCCCGAGGGAATCAATATCGAAGCGGACGTGGCGGTTGTTTGCCTGTGCTGTATCGAGGGCAGGGAGTGCGGCGCCGGGTTCAACGCCGATGCTGACCAGCGTCCGATTGTCGGTGTCGAAGATGACGAGGTAGGAGAGTTCGTCGGTTTGCTGCCAGGTGTGGGCAATGTCGTTCAGGGTGGCGTAGTCGTGTTCAGCCAACGGCGAAACGAGCACGGTCTGGTAGGCGGTCTCGATGGAGTGAATGCGGGCCTGGAGCTGACGTTCAAGTTGCTCGTCGATCGAAGACAGGTTGATGATCAGGTTCAGCGCCATCACGATGGCACCCACCAGAATGCCCCAACCGATCATCCGTGCCTGGAAAGAATTCAGCCTGAACATTTTCATGTCATGCTCCTGTCGCTTTGAGGCCCGAGGCGATGTTTATGAGCGAACGTCCAGCCGGAGACCTGACCATGATGATGGACAGTATGAGGAGCGGGGCGTGCGGGGGGAGGCGAGACCGTCATTGAAATGGAACCTGTTTATCCATGCTGTGCCCAAGGTTACAACCCTAAGGCATGTTCCGTATAGTGCAAAAGTCTCGGAACAGCGTATTTCCGTCATTTCAAGTGGTTCAGGGCTATCAAAACTGAATAATGAACAACGTTATCAACGGTATACATGTATTTGATATGGCGCGGGGGATGAAAATTCCTGTCCGGGTGTTGGCAAAGGCAAGGGGCAGGTAGAATCGTGCCCGTGCCTGTCATTCTCTTCCACATTCCTGGTGCCCTCCGTTGTCTCGCCCGTGCGCTTTTCCCGTTCGCGGGCGTAGCGGCTGTCGTGCTGCTCGGCGCGTGCACGCAGCAGCCGAACGACCCTTATCCGGTGGCCGAGGCGGGGCGGAACATCCTCTACGGCGTGTTCTCCGAGCGCCCCAAACACCTCGACCCGGTGCAGTCGTTCTCCGAGGACGAAGCGACTTTCCTCTACCAGATTGTCGAACCGCCGCTGCAATACCACTACCTGAAACGTCCTTACGAGCTGGAGCCGGGGGTGGCGGCGAGTCTGCCACGGGTCAGGTATTTCGATGCGGCAGGCGTCGAGCTGGGGGACAAGCCTGATCCGGGCCAGGTGGCGCGCAGTGTGTTCGAGATCACCCTGCGCGCCGGGGTGCGCTTTCAGCCCCATCCCGCCTTTGCCCGCGATGCGCAGGGCGCGCCGCGTTATCTGAACATGAGCGCACAGGATCTCGCCCACCTGCGCGGGCCGCTGGATTTCGCCGAACTCGACAGCCGTGAACTGGTCGCGGCCGATTATGTTTACCAGATCAAGCGTCTGGCGCATCCGCGCCTGCACTCGCCCATTCTGGAGCTGATGGCGGAGTATCTGCCGGGGCTGAAAACCCTGCATGAAACGCTGGCGCAAGAGAACAAAAAGCGTCCTGCGGCGTGGCTCGATCTGGATGATTTTCCCCTCGAAGGGGTCGAGGTCGTCGACCGTTATACCTATCGCATCACTTTGCAGGGCATCTATCCGCAGTTCCGCTACTGGCTGACGATGCCGTTTTTCTCCGCGATGCCACGCGAGGTCGACCGCTTTTTCGCCCAGCCCGGCATGGCGGAGAAGAACTTCACCCTCGACTACTGGCCGGTAGGCACCGGGCCGTACATGTTGGCGGAGAACGACCCCAACGCGCGCATGGTGCTGAGGAAAAATCCCAATTTCCGCCACGACACCTACCCCTGCGAAGGCGAAGAGGGCGACCGCGAGCGCGGGCTGCTTGCAGATTGCGGCAAGGTGCTGCCCTTCATCGACGAGATCGTGTTTACCCGCGAGCGCGAAGACATTCCGCGCTGGAACAAGTTTCTGCAAGGCTATTACGATGCCTCGGGAATTTCTTCGGACAACTTCGATCAGGCGGTGAGCATGGGCGGCGGGGGCGAGGTGAGCCTGTCGGACGAGATGGCCGCACGGGGCATTCGCCTGCTGACCTCGGTATCGCCGAGCGTGTTTTACATGGGCTTCAACATGCTCGACCCGGTGGTCGGGGATGTGGGCGATGCCGCTGCCCGGGAGCGGGCACGCAAGCTGCGTCAGGCGATCTCGATCGTGCTCGACATGGAGGAATTCATCTCGATTTTCCTCAACGGACGCGGCATTCCGGCCATGCATCCGGTGCCGCCGGGGATTTTCGGCGCCCGCGAGGGCGAGGTCGGCATCAACCCGGTGGTGTATACGTGGCGAGACGGACGGGCGCAGCGGCGGAGTCTCGATGAGGCCAAACGTCTGCTGGCCGAGGCGGGGTGGCCGAACGGGCGCAACGCGCAGAGCGGCGAGGCGCTCGTCATTCATCTGGATACCACCTCCTCCGGGCTGGGGGACAAGGCTCGCAGCGACTGGATGACGAAGAAATTTCGTGCCCTCGGGGTGCAATTCGAGGTGCGGGCGACTGACTGGAACCGCTTTCAGGACAAGATTCTGCGGGGCAGCGCCCAGTTCTTCTTTTTTGGCTGGAATGCGGATTATCCCGATCCGGAGAACCTGCTGTTCCTGCTCTACGGCCCCCAGGGCAAGGTGGGCGCCCAGGGCCAGAACGCTTCGAACTACCACAACGACGCCTATGACCGCCTGTTCGAGCAGATGAAAGTGATGCCCGACGGCCCGGCGCGGCAGGCCGTCATCGACCGCATGGTGGCGATTGTGCAAAATGACGCGCCGTGGGTATTCGGTTTTCATCCCCTGGCGTATTCCCTGCAACACGGCTGGATTCAAAACCGCAAACCGGGGGGCGATATCATGCGAAACGGTCTCAAGTATCAGCGGCTCGATATTGACGCCCGCGAGGCTGCGCGGCGGCAGTGGAACCAGCCTGTGCTGTGGCCGCTGGTGCTGGCGGGCATGGCGCTGATCATCTTCATCCTGCCGGCGGTGCGAAGCTGGCAGCGGCGGGAACGGGCGACCGCACGCTCCGCAACAGGCTTGGGGCCGGGGCCGGGGGGGATGGCCTGATGTTTGCCTACCTGTTGCGCCGCCTGGGCTACGCGATTCCCATTCTGCTCGGGGTCAATCTGCTCACCTTCCTGCTCTTTTTTGTGGTCAATTCGCCCGACGACATGGCGCGCATGCAGCTTGGGGCCAAGTACGCGGGGCCGGAGGCGGTCGAGCGCTGGAAGGTGGAGCGCGGCTATGACAAGCCGATGTTTGTGAACGCCGCGCAAAGCGGGGGGGCGCAATTCACCGATACCTTGTTCGTCACCAAATCCCTGTCGATGTTTACGTTTGAATTCGGGCGTGCCGACGACGGGCGCGATATTGCGCAGGAGATTCGGGCGCGCATGGGGCCGTCGCTGGCGATTGCGCTGCCGGGCTTTTTGCTGTCGCTGGTGGTGACGATTACCCTGGCCCTGTTGCTGGTGTTTTTCCGCGCCACGGCGCTGGATTTCTGGGGCGTGGTGCTCTGCGTGGTGATGATGTCGATCTCGAGCATGTTCTACATCATCGGTGGGCAGTGGCTGGTGGCGAAGGTGTGGAGGCTGGTGCCGGTGTCGGGTTATGCGGGCGGAATTGACGCGATGAGGTTTCTGGTCTTGCCGGTATTGATCAGCGTCGTGGGCGGCCTGGGGGCGGGCACGCGCTGGTATCGCACCATCTTTCTCGAAGAAATTTCGCGTGATTATGTGCGCACTGCACGCGCCAAGGGCTTGTCGGAGCTGGCCGTATTGTTCCGCCACGTGCTGAAAAATGCGCTGATCCCGATCCTGACCGGGGTGGTGGTGGTGATTCCCGCCCTGTTCATGGGCAGCCTGCTGATCGAATCATTTTTTGCCGTGCCCGGCCTGGGCAGCTATACCATCGAGGCGATTCGCGCCCAGGATTTTGCCGTGGTGCGGGCGATGGTGTTCATCGGCTCGATGCTCTACATCGTCGGTCTGGTGCTCACCGACATTTCCTATACCCTGGTCGATCCACGGGTCAGGCTGGGTTAGCGCGATGAATATACAGCCGGTATTGCTGTGGACGGATGTGCTGATCTTCGTGCTCATTGCCTGCGCGTTTGCGTTGACGCTCCATGCGCGCCAACGTCCGCCTTTGCGTGAAGCCTGGCGTCGGGTCGGACAGCAGCCTGCGGCGATGGCGGCGGCGACGCTGCTGTTGTGCTTTGCCGTGGTCGGCATTCTCGACAGCTTTCATTACCGTGCGCAACTGCCGCAAGCGCCGGGGCAGGAGGCGGGCAAGGCGGCGGTGTATTCCACTGAAGTGCTCTCCGCGCTCGACACGCTGCTGGAACCGCTGCGGCGGGATACGGAAAAGACCTATTCCGAGCCTTTCGCCCGCACCCTGTTCCAGAGGGAAACCATCGAGCTGGCGGAAGGCGGACAGGCGCGGGTTTATCCGCCGCTCGAACACGGCGCCCGCCATCTGGGCGCAGAGGATTCGGTCGCGGCGGATGTCGTGGCGCGGCTGGCCGTGGCGCTGATTCCGGCGCTGCTGTTTACCGTGGGCGTGGGCATGGTGCTGGCGTTGGGTGTGGCACGCGGGCGGCGTTGCACGCTGCCTGAGGCGGCGTGCTTCATCCTCCGTGGCCAGACGGCGCTGGCGTGGCGGGCGGTGCTGGTGGTGACGGGGGGCGTGGCGGTGCTGGTGGCCTGGGCGGTGGAGCTTGCGCCGCTCTATCACGTGTTGGGCACGGACAAGGTGGGGCAGGACATCCTCTATCTGTCGCTCAAGAGCATCCGCACCGGCCTCGTGATTGGTACGCTGACGACGCTGGTGATGATGCCGTTCGCGGTCGCCTTTGGCATCGCGGCGGGCTATCTCGGCGGCTGGGTCGATGACGTCATCCAATATCTTTACACCGTGCTCAATTCCATCCCTTCCGTGCTCCTGATCGCGGCGGCGGTGCTGATGATGCAGGTGGTGATCGACATCCATCCGCAGTGGTTCGAGACCGCAGCGCAGCGCGCCGATGCCCGCCTGCTGGCCTTGTGCGTCATTCTGGGGATCACGAGCTGGACGGGCTTGTGCCGGCTCCTGCGCGGGGAAACGCTGAAACTGCGCGAGCTGGAATACGTTCAGGCGGCGCGTGCGTTCGGCGTCAGCACCGTGACCATTTTGCGCCGTCACATCCTGCCCAATGTGATGCACATCGTGTTGATCACGGTGGTGATGGATTTTTCCGGCCTGGTGCTCGCCGAGGCGGTGCTATCCTACGTCGGGATTGGCGTCGATCCGGGCACGATCAGCTTTGGCACCATGATCAACATGGCCAGAGCCGAGCTGGCCCGTGAGCCGATGGTGTGGTGGTCGCTGGCCGCCGCGTTTGTGTTCATGGTGACGATGGTGCTGGCCGCAAACCTGCTGGCAGACGCGGTGCGGGACGCGTTCGATCCGCGACGTGCATGAGCCGCCAGCCATCCGTCGCCAGAATGGACTGAAATAGAGGGGGGTGAATCTTGTCGCCATTTCTTGCGGTGATCATTGCTGTCGTTTTGGTCGTGGCCTTCATCGTGATTGCCGGGCTGTTCCTCAAACATGGCATGGGGCAGAAGCTCGGCAACCGTGATGATGATCTCATGTTGCAGCAGGTTTATGCAGACGTAATCGTCCGGAAAGCGCCTCCCGACCCCGTGGCGCAGCGTGCGGGGGCGGTGACGCCTGCCCCGCTGCATCCGGCCAGGGCGATCAGCCCGCCTCTTCCCCCCGCCGCGCCGCTCCACCTGAAAACTGAATTTATGGGTCATGCGGAGACCTTGCTGTATATGGCCTTGAGGGCCGCCTTTCCGAAAACGGTGGCCTTCAGCCACGTCAGTCTGGCGCAATTGTTCCGCCTCGACGAGCTGGAAGCTGGCGCCCGCCTGGGCGAGCTGGGCGCCTTGGGGGTTGATTTTGTGATTTGCAAGGGCGACGGCGAAAAAATGGCGCTGGGTCTGGCGATCGAACTGAACCGTTCCGGGGCCGGGCAGGGCGCGCTGCAAGCACTGCACGAAAAGAAACGCGAGCTATTGCGCCAGGCCGGAATTCCGCTGATTGTCTACGACGCCAACCAACTACCGGACGCCGAGACCTTGCGCCGCGATGTGACCCAACTGATGGCGGAAAAACGCAAACGCCATCATGCGGCGCCCCGCCCGGCGGGCTGATCAGATTTTTTCCCTCATCAGGCGCGCTTTTTCGCGGTCCCAGTCGCGTTTTTTCTCGTCTTCGCGTTTGTCATAGAGCTTCTTGCCCTTGGCCAGCCCGATCTCGACCTTGATCCGGCCTTTGGAGAAATGCAGGTCGAGTGCGATCAGGGTGAAGCCGGCGCGTTCGACCTTGCCGATCAGGCGGGAGATTTCCTTGCCGTGGAGCAGCAGCTTGCGGGTGCGCACGGGGTCGACCACGTTGTGGGTCGAGGTTTCGGCCCGCGGGGTGATGTGCATGCCGAGGATGAACAACTCCTCACCCCGAATGATGACGTAGGCTTCCTTGATGTGGGCGCGTCCGGCACGGATGGCTTTGACTTCCCAGCCCTCGAGCACCAGGCCGGCTTCATGTTTTTCTTCGATGAAAAAATCATGGAAGGCTTTGCGGTTGTCGATGATGCTCATGGTCGGGGCGGATGGCTGGTTTTGCGCTGAGACGTCGCATCTTAACAGGTTGATACAGCGCCTGTCCTGTCTTCCAGCGCGGGTTGATTGCTGCGGGGGATTACCCGTTTTCCCGCTGTCTGACCAGCTCCGCGAGGGTGTTTTCCAGGTTGCGGGTGAAGCGGGGCGTATCGAAAATCACGCTTTGGTTTCTGAGCCCGGCTACTTTGGTGCGCAGGCGCTGAAATTGCTCAGGGTCTTGCGCCAGCGCGACCGCCTTGTCCTCGTAGTCGGTCAGACGGTATGTAATCAGTTCGTCCAGCCCTGCGGCGGTGAGTAGCGCGCCGCCCATGCGGGAAGCAAAGCAACGCCCCGCCAGTGTGAGGATGGGCAATCCCATCCACAGGACGGCGTTGGTGGTGGCGCCGCCATTGAATGGAAAGGTGTCAAGGAACAGGTCAGCGACGGCAAGGCGGGCCTGGAAGGTTTCATAGCTGGCACGCAAGGAAAAGACCAGGCGGTTTTCGATGCCTCGCTGGCGGGCTTCACGTCTGAGATTGTTTTCGGTGAACCGGTCTTTGGTGGTCAACCACAGCACGCTACCCGGCACCCTGGTCAGGATTCTTGCCCAGGCGTCAAACATCTCGGGGGTAAATTTGTGTGTGTTGTTGAAGCAACAAAAAATGAATCCTTCCTCGGGGAGACCACATTCTGCGCGAGTTGGAATCGACGCGGGGATGCGTTGGCGATCTGCTGGCTGGAAGACATCAGGCAGATAAAGTGGTTTTTCTGAATAATAATGTGCGCAATCCTCGGGAATGAGAAAGCGGTCGGCGAGCACGTAATCTATGCCGTTTATAGCAGTGGTAGCGGGGAATCCCAGATAAGTGATCTGGATGGGAGCCGGGCGATGGGCGAAAATGTCAACACGACAATGTCCGCTTAAACCATTCAGGTCGATAAGTACGTCGATCTCGTGATCGCGAATGAGTTGGGCCGTCTCGCCATCGCTTAAGGTGGCGACACGAATAAAATGGTCGCCGCAGGCTGCGATAATGCGCTGGCGAAACGATGAGTTGTCTTCTTTTGACCACTCAAAAGCATAAATATCGAAACGATTCCGGTCGTGCAGTTCAAAAATTTCAACGAATAGATGGCTTAATACGTGATTGCTGAAATCTGATGAGGTATAAGCGATACGAATACGATTGTGATTATGATATAATAGCGGCTGCTGGCTGCTGGCTGCTGGCTGCTGGCTGCTGGCTGCTGGCTGCTGGCTGCTTTGAAGCGCAGTTTTGCGTGCGGCGGCGAGTTGCAATTCGGGGTCATCGGAAAAGCTGAGTGTGTACAAGGCGTTGGTATGGCTGAGAGACAAGTTGGCCCCGGTCTTGGTCAATGGCGCATCAATGGGCCACAAACAAGTCATCTGGCGAACTGATATTAAATCCCCAATTGTTTTGGGTTGTTCAGGGGCGTAATCGAGGCTTAATTTTTTTGCATTGAGCGCTTGCGGCATTTGTCTGTCATCAAAATAGATATCTCCGACCCGGCTGAGTGAATAGGCCAGCATACGAAGGGCTTCGGGATTTTTGGGGTCGGCATGGTTGATAACCCAGTTCCATTGCTCAAGCGCTTTTTGTTTGTCATCGAGTTTGGCATATAGTGACCCCAGCGCAACGTACAGTTCAAGAAGGTTGAGGTATTGGTCGTAACGGAGACGTGCCGTACTTGAATAAATGTCCCGTGCGCATATATAGGCGTCGCGTACTTGTGCAAGGTTTTGGTGATTGGACGGGATGCTGCCTTGTGTAATGCCGTTGGACAGCGTGCTGCCGAGCGCGAACCAGGCGTCAACGAGATGAACGTGTCCGGGGTGGTGTTGAATCCAGTTCTGGTAAAGCTCAATGGCCAGACGGGTCTGTCCTGCGGCGGCGAGCTGTTCGGCGCGCTGGTCGAGTGGGGGAAAGTCGATTTCGCCTTTTTGGGTCAGTTGATTGAGGATGCGTTGGGCATTTTGCTGGTCTTGCATGGTCAAGCAGCTCCTTTGCGCTAGAATGCGGCATCTTAACAGTTCGATACGACGCCTGTCCCGCCAAGCAATGGCCGATGTCCACAAGAAGATTCTGGTCGAATACACCCCCGCGCAGATGTTCGAGCTGGTTGACCGGTGCGAGGATTACCCGTCGTTCCTGCCCTGGTGCGGAGGGGTCGAACTGCTTGCCCGCACCGATGAGGTGACGGCGGCGACCCTGCACGTTAATTACCACGGCATCAAAGCCCGTTTCAGCACCGAAAACAGCAAGCGTGTGCCCGTCGAGATGTTGATCCGTTTTCGTGACGGCCCCTTTACCCGGCTCGATGGTGGATGGCATTTCACCGCGCTGGGGGAGCGCGCGTGCAAGGTGGAGTTCGATCTCCACTACCAGTTCTCCAGCCGCTTGCTGGAGAAGGTGCTGGGGCCGGTGTTCAACCATATTGCCAACACTTTTGTCGACGCGTTCGTCAAACGCGCCGCGCAGGTTTACGGAACGCGCCCATGAGCCAATTCATCGAGGTCGAGGTTGTCTATGCGCTGGCCGGGCAGCAGGATGTGATCGAGCTGTCATTGCCCCTGGGGGCGACGGTGGGCGAGGCGGTCGAGGCGTCCGGTTTGCTGCGCAAATATCCCGGGATCGAGCCGGGGGGGGAAAAACAAGCTGGGTATCTACGCCAAGCCGACGAAGGTGGATGCCGTGTTGCGCGCAGGCGACCGGGTGGAGATTTATCGCCCGCTGATCGCGGACCCCAAAGCGGTGAGAAAGCTGCGCGCAGACGAAGGCAAGGCGACGAAAAAAGGCGGCGGGGCCGCAGATTTGCAGGGGTGATCGGGGGCGGGTTTGAAGCCCGCCCCTGCAATTTACTTGCAGAAAGCGTCGACGATTTCCTGCGCGCGATTGATTTCCACGGCGCGTTCCTTGTCGTCGAGGATCGTGCGTCCGCCATCGGCGGTGGGGCGGGCGAAACGTTGGCCGCTGGTCAGCGCCGCAAGCTGGACACGGGCGCGTTCGCATTCCTGGGCGCGCTTTTGTTCCTGGACGGCGGCCTGGTCAGCCTTGAGGGCATCGGCGGCGGCTTTTTCACGCCGTTCCTTTTCTTCGAGATCGCGCTCGGCCTTGCTTTTCTCCGGGGCGGTGAGGGCAGGGGATTTGGGCGCCGCCGGATTGGCGGGGTCGGCTGCGGCAGTGGGGTCGGTGAGTTCGGCAGTGGCCGCCTCCGGGGTGGTCGCGGGGGCGTTGCGTACAACCGACGGGGTAGTGCCGTGGATGACGGTTTTGGCCTCACCGGACGCGGGGGGCGTGTCGGAGTAATGAGTATTGCCGTCCTTGTCTTTCCATTGGTAGACCTGCGCGGCGGCAGGCAGGGCGATGAACAGGGCAAGGATGAGTAGGGCTGCACGCTTCATTGAGAACTCCAGAAATGATGCCTTTTACCGGCATGGGTGAGACCTGTATAATACGCATTTGATCGAAAGGAAAGAAGCCATGCGAGTGATTCAGAAGGCGCTGACGTTTGATGACGTCCTTCTCGTTCCTGCACACTCGACGGTGTTGCCGCGCGACGTGAACCTGAGTACCCAGGTTACCCGCAACATCCGCCTGAACATCCCCCTGGTATCCGCTGCGATGGATACGGTGACCGAAGCGAGGCTGGCGATTGCGCTGGCCCAGGAAGGTGGCATCGGCATCGTGCACAAGAATTTCTCCCCGGCTGAGCAGGCCGCTGAAGTCCACAAGGTGAAGCGTCACGAATCCGGGGTGCTGAAAGACCCGGTGACGATTCCGCCGACGATGACGGTCGGCGAGGCGATCGCGCTGCAACGCCAGCACCGTTTTTCCGGGGTGCCGGTGGTGGAGGGGGGCAAGGTCGTGGGGATCGTCACCAATCGTGACACCCGCTTCGAGTCGCGCCTTGACCAGCCGGTGAGCACGATCATGACCCCCCAGGACAAGCTCGTCACCGTGCGCGAAGGCGCCAGCCTTGAAGAAGCACGCGAGCTGTTGCGCCTGCATCGGCTGGAGCGGGTTCTGGTGTTGAACGACGCGGGCGAGTTGTGCGGATTGATTACGGTCAAGGACATGATGAAGGCGACCGAACATCCGCTTGCGGCCAAGGACGAGCTGGGCCGCCTGCGCGTGGGCGCGGCAATCGGCGTGGGCGCTGGCACCGAGGAACGCGCCGAGCGTCTGGCCGAAGCCGGGGTTGACATGATCGTGGTCGATACCGCCCACGGCCATTCCCAGGGGGTGATCGACCGTGTGGGCTGGATGAAAAAACGTTTCCCCCAGATCGAAGTGGTGGGCGGCAACATTGCCACCGGCGAGGCGGCGAAGGCGCTGCTTGATGTCGGCGCGGACGGGGTCAAGGTCGGCATCGGCCCGGGTTCGATCTGTACCACCCGCATCGTTGCCGGGGTGGGCGTGCCGCAGATTACCGCGATTGATCTGGTTTCCAGCGCCCTGGCGGGCACCGGCGTGCCGATGATCGCCGATGGCGGCATCCGCTTTTCGGGCGACATCGCCAAGGCGATCTCTGCCGGGGCCAATTGTGTGATGCTGGGCGGGCTGTTCGCCGGCACCGAAGAGGCGCCGGGCGAGACCGTGCTGTTCCAGGGGCGTACCTACAAAGCCTACCGGGGCATGGGTTCGCTCGGAGCGATGGAAAAAGGCGCCGCGGATCGTTACTTTCAGGACGCTTCGTCGAACATCGACAAGCTCGTGCCCGAAGGCATCGAAGGCCGCGTGCCCTACAAAGGGGCGACGGTGGCGGTGATTCACCAGTTGATCGGCGGTCTGCGTGCATCGATGGGCTATCTCGGCTGCGAAAACATCGCCGCCATGCACGCCCGGGCCAGGTTCGTGGAGATCAGCTCGGCGGGGATGCGCGAATCGCACGTCCATGACGTGCAGATTACCAAGGAAGCGCCGAACTACCAGGTAAGCTGAGAAACGCCCTCATCCCCTCTCTCCCGGAGGGAGGGGGAGAATCCATCCGGGCGGCCTGGCCGCCTTTTCGTTTGTTTGAGCGGATGCCCCCATGGCCCACCAGAAAATCCTCATCCTCGACTTCGGCTCCCAGGTCACGCAACTGATCGCCCGCCGCGTGCGCGAGGCGCAAGTCTATTGCGAGATCCACCCCAGCGACGTCTCTGACGCCTTCATCCGCGACTTCGCGCCGCAAGGCGTCATCCTCTCCGGCAGTCACGCCAGCACCTACGAAGACCACCAGTTGCGCGCGCCGCAAGCGGTTTGGGATGCAGGCGTGCCGGTGCTCGGCATCTGCTACGGCATGCAGACAATGGCGGTGCAGCTCGGCGGCGAAGTGAGTTGGAGCGATTCCCGCGAATTCGGCTATGCCGAGGCGCGCGCCCACGGCCACAGCCCGCTCTTGAACGACATCGCCGACTTCACCACTGCCGAAGGCCACGGCATGTTCAAAGTCTGGATGAGCCACGGCGACAAAGTCACAAAGCTCCCGCCCGGCTTCGCGCTGATGGCCTCGACCGAGAGCTGCCCGATAGCCGGTATGTTCGACGCCACCCGCCGCTATTACGCCGTGCAGTTCCACCCTGAAGTCACCCACACCGTGCAGGGCGCGGCGATTTTCACCCGCTTCGTGCGTGACATCTGCGGCTGCGCGGGCGACTGGGTGATGGGCAACTACATCGAAGAAGCCGTCGCCCGCATCCGTGCGCAGGTCGGAGACGAGCAGGTCATCCTTGGCCTCTCCGGCGGCGTCGATTCCTCGGTCGCAGCGGCGCTGATCCACCGCGCCATCGGCGACCAACTCACCTGTGTCTTCGTCGACCACGGCCTGCTGCGGCTCAACGAAGGCCGCATGGTAATGGACATGTTCGCAGGCCGCCTGAACGCCAGAGTCGTGCACATCGACGCCTCGGAGCAGTTCATGGCCCAGCTTGCAGGCGTCGCCGACCCCGAGAAAAAGCGCAAAATCATTGGCCGCGAATTCGTCGAAGTCTTCCAGGCCGAAGCAAAAAAACTGACTAATGCCCGCTGGCTGGCGCAAGGCACCATCTACCCCGATGTCGTCGAATCCGGCGGCACCAAAACCCGCAAAGCCGCCACCATCAAGAGTCACCACAACGTCGGCGGCCTGCCCGAAACGCTGGGCCTGAAGCTGCTTGAGCCGTTACGTGAACTCTTCAAGGACGAGGTGCGTGCCCTGGGCATCGCGCTGGGCCTGCCGCACGAAATGGTCTACCGCCATCCATTTCCCGGTCCTGGTCTGGGCGTGCGTATCCTTGGCGAAGTCAAAATGGAGTACGCAGATTTACTACGCGCGGCAGACGCGATCTTCATCGACGAACTGCGCTCCACCATCGAACCCAACAGCGGCAAAAGCTGGTACGACCTTACCAGTCAGGCATTCGCTGTGTTTTTGCCGGTAAAAAGCGTGGGCGTGATGGGCGATGGCCGCACTTACGATTATGTTGTCGCCCTGCGCGCAGTGCAGACCAGTGACTTCATGACGGCGGACTGGGCGGAGCTGCCTTACGCGCTGCTCAAGAGGGTGTCGAACAGGGTGATTAATGAAGTCAGAGGAATTAATCGGGTAACATATGATGTGTCGAGCAAGCCGCCTGCGACGATTGAGTGGGAGTGAACAGTGACCCGACCGGTTTTTCTTACCCGTGTGATGCTGCGTAGTTACAAGAGCATAGGCAACTGCGATGTGCGTTTGAAGCCTTTGACTTATCTGGTCGGAGCCAATGGCTCTGGCAAAAGTAACTTTCTGGATGCGTTGAGTTTTGTGCGTGATGCGCTGGTTAGTTCGCTGGATAATGCGCTGAGCGGACGCGGGGGAGTAGCCGAGGTGAGACGACGCTCTAGCGGTCATCCCACGCATATTGGTATACGGTTGGAATTCAACCTGCCAGATGGCGAAACAGAGGGGTACTTTGCTTTTAATGTTGTGGCTTTGAAGAATGGTGGCTATGAGGTACAGACAGAGGAGTGTTCCATCGGCGGACGCAGCAAAGGCCCCTATTATTGTATTGAACGAGGTAAGCTTAAATCGAGCAGTGAAAGCACATTTCCGGCAGTTACATCGGATCGGTTGGCTTTGGTAGCGGTTTCCGGGATGACAGCGTTTCGCCCTGTTTTTGATGCACTGACCTCAATGAGCTTCTATAACCTGAACCCCAAGCTCATGCGCGAACTACAAAAACCACAAGATGGTCGTTTGCTGAAACCGGTTGGCGAGAATATTGCTAGTGTGATTGGTCATTTGGAGAGGAATGCACCGGAACAGATTGAGGTCATTGAAGAGTATGTACAGACTGTGGTGCCCATGCTGCATGGTTTTTCGCGGAGAGTGATTGGCCCCATGGAGACGGTGGAATTTCGCCAAAAGATGGCTGGCTCTACTCACCCGTGGCGTTTTTTGGCACAAAGTATGTCCGATGGGACGTTGCGTGCATTGGGTGTATTGACGGCTCTTTTTCAAGGTAATCTTGACTATTCTCCAACATTGGTCGGTATTGAGGAACCTGAAACAGCATTACATCCTGCTGCAAGCGCAGCACTACGCGGAGCTTTGGTCAAAGCGTCACGCCAAACACAGATTATTGTTACCAGTCACAGCCCTGATTTATTGGACGATTCGGATATTGACCCGGATTCGTTGCTTGCAGTGGCATCCGACGAGGGCGAAACACGTATTGCTCCGTTGGATGAAGCATCACGTAAGACGATGCGCGATCATCTTTTTTCGGCAGGTGAATTGCTTCGCTTGAATCAACTGACTCCCGACCTGAAATCACTGGAAGAGCAGACGAAGGAGTTTGATTTGTTTGGAGATATTTTGGCATGAGTTTGACGGTTGCCGCTATTGTGGAGGGGTACGGTGAAGTGAAAGCGCTTCCGCTTTTACTGCGTAATCTTGCTACATGGAAAACGCCAGACATCTACCCGAATATCCTTGAGCCTATCCGAGTCCAGAAAGACCGCTTCCTGAATAAAGACAGCGAATTTTTCCGACACCTAACTTTGGCCAAGAACAAGTGTGGTGATGATGGGTTGGTGCTTATTCTGCTGGATGCGGACGATGCCTGTCCGGCGAAGCGTGGGACTGAAATTTTGCGGCGTGCATCCGAATATTTGCAGCATCAGCGTGTGTCCGTCGTGCTGGCTAACAGGGAGTATGAAGCCTGGTTTATTGCGGCAGCCCGTTCTCTGGACGGGAAACGAGGGTTTTCGCTGGGTTCGGCTGACATCGTTGATGCAGAGAAACCCCGCGATGCAAAGGGATGGATCGAAAAGCATATGGGCGGGAAGAGCTACGACCCGGTGCTGGATCAGCCTGCCTTTTCAGCGATGATGGATTTGCAACAGGCATTTGATCGCAGCCGCTCGTTTCGCAAGCTGTGTAGCGAATGGGACAAACAGGTCAGATCATAATCAGCGTGGCGCAAAGGAAAATCTCAGCCCGGTCGTGCTGTCTGCTGATGCGGCGTATTTCAGTGGGCCGACCGTCCTTTCTACAGGAATTCCTTTTCCCGTCCCGTCCGTCGCCTCTTTGATCATTTCTGTCATTGCCAGATTGATTTCTTCTTTCGGGACATCGGGTGTGATGGCATAAGCCGTCGACAGTAAGATTATCAGGGGTGTAATACCATCATTTTTCGCGGGCACAGTCAGTGCCAGCCCTTTGATTGAACCGTCATTTTTGTTCACGGTTCCGACCATGGTAATACCATCCTCCATCGTTATCATGAACGCGCCATTGAATTCTCCACGCTCAACGGCAAGCTGGGTCGTGGTGCGTTTCAGTTCGGCATGAAGCGCCTGCTGAAACGCTTCTGGCGTCATGTTTAATCTGCGCACGGGCGCTGGGGACGTAAGGCCAGGTGTTTGAGGGACAGAGACCTCGTTTTTGTTTATCTTGTTGTGAACCGCATAAAATGACATGGCAAACGTCATGATCACAAGCATGGCGAAGACGCCGACAGTCTTGCTTTTACTGAACCCTGTCGTTGGATTCTTGCAGCCGCAGTGTGGGCATGCACTGACGCTCAGTGAGACCTTTTTGTGACACGCTTTGCAGGTGGTTACGGTCATTTTCCAATACCGCACGGGTAAAGTATGATTATAACAAGCCTGGTGAGGGTTGGCGTCGCAGTTCATCAGGCTGTCCCGACTGCGGGCTGGGTAGAATGAGCCTTTCTTTCACTCTGGAACACATCTTCATGGCTGATATTCCCGTCTGGTTTCTGGCGTTTGCGGGCCTGGTGCTCATCCTGCAACTGGCGGTGATCCTGCTGCTGTTGCGCCTGCCGGGCTTTGATGCAGAGGCCGGGAAGGAAGAGGGGCTGCATCAGCTTGTGCAGCAGGAAATCGCCGGGGGGCTGGAGCGTTTGGCCCGGGTTGTGCGTGAAGAACTGGCGCAAAGTCGCAAGGAAGGGGCCGAGACCGCGTTGCGTGAACGTGAAGCGCAGAGCCTGGCGGATGCGCGGCTGTTGCAGACCTTGAACCAGCAGGCTCAGACCCTGACCCAGCATCTCGGGCAATTGGGGGCGGCGCAGGGCGAGCGCCTGGACGCTTTTGCGCGTGAGCTGGGGCGCTTTTCCCAGGGGCTGGATGAGCGCTTTGTGCAATTGCGCGAGGTGGTGGAACAGCGCCTGCAGGCACTGCAAACGGATAACAGTGTGAAACTGGAGGAAATGCGCCGCACCGTTGATGAGAAATTGCACGCTACGCTGGAGCAAAGGCTGGGGGAATCGTTCAAGCTGGTGAGCGAGCGGCTGGAGCAGGTGCACCGGGGGCTGGGGGAAATGCAGGTGTTGGCGGCCGGGGTGGGCGATCTGAAGCGGGTGCTCACCAATGTCAAGACGCGGGGCTCATGGGGCGAGGTGCAGCTTGCCACCCTGCTCGAACAGTTGTTGACCAGCAGCCAGTACGGTTGCAACGTGGCAACCGTTCCGGAGAGCAAGGAGCGGGTGGAGTTTGCGATTCGCCTGCCGGGGCAGACGCCCGAGCAGCCGGTGTGGTTGCCGATCGATGCCAAATTTCCGCTGGAAGATTACCAGCGCCTGCTGGATGCGCAGGAGCGCAGCGACCCCGCGGCGGTCGAGGAGGCGGCCAAGGCGATCGAGGCGCGCTTGAAACAGGAGGCGCGGAACATCCACTGCAAGTACATCGCGCCGCCGCACACCACTGATTTTGCCCTGCTGTATCTGCCGATCGAGGGCTTATATGCCGAAGCCCTGCGGCGTCCGGGGCTGGTCGATACCTTGCAGCGCGAATGGCGGGTCAATCTGGCCGGGCCGACGACGCTGGCGGCGCTGCTCAACAGCCTGCAAATGGGGTTCAGGACGCTGGCGATCGAGCAACGTTCGGCTGAGGTGTGGGCGGTGCTGGGCGCGGTCAAGAGCGAATTCGGCAAATTCGGCGAAGCGCTCGCCCACACCAAAAAGAAGCTCGACGAGGCGAGCAGCAGCATCGGCAAGGCCGAGACCCGCACCCGCGTGCTCTCGCGTCATCTGAGGAATGTCGAGGCACTGCCCGCGCCCGAGGCCGAACGCCTGATCGGCGTGGCGGAGGGCGAAGATGAGACTGAAGCTTCCGGTTCCTCTAATTGATTCCCGGCGCGGCGCCACGGCGGGCCAGCGCGGGGTCGCTTTGGAGCAATTCGACCATGTCGCCCAGGATGGCGGCGCTTTCGTTGAGCAGGACGTCGCGCGCTGCCTTGCGTGCCTTTTCGGCGGCAAGTTCGGCGCTCAGGCTGCGCTCGTTGGCGAGCAGGCCGTCGTCTTCCAGCGAGACGGGGGCTTCACCGCTGGCGCTGCTTTCGCCTTCTTCAACTGAGGTCGGGTTGAGGAGCGATTTGAGGTGGGTCATCTGGTAAGTGCGTTCGGCGCGGCGCACCGCTTCGTTGAGCGAGATGGTTTTGCGCTGGCGCAAGGCTTTTAGTTCGTTGGCTTCCTCGGAAAACTGGCGGAAGCTGCTGTCGTTGGCCGCACGTCGTTCATGGCGCAAATTGAGCGCGGGCAGGAGCGCGGTGATATTGCCGACGGGGTGGTAGGACGCGGCGGCAGGCAGGCGTGACCACGGCAGGGGATTGTCGTAGCTCGATTCGCCGAAATGTTCCGTGTCGAGGAAGGACGGCAAGGCAATATCGGGGGTGACGCCACGGAGCTGGGTGGTGCTGCCGGTGATGCGGAAGAACTGGGCGATGGTGATTTTCAGTTCACCGTAACGCGGTTTGCGCGTTCTCTCGTCGAGGTTGAGCAGGGTCTGCACCGTGCCCTTGCCAAAGCTGTCTTCGCCGAGAACAATGCCACGGCCATAATCCTGGATGGCGGCGGCGAAAATTTCGGCTGCCGACGCCGAGGCGCGGTTGATGAGCACACCGAGCGGCCCTTCCCAGTCCATGCCGGAGATGGTGTCGTTTTCGACGCGAACCGCGCCGCGACCGTTGTGCTGGATCACGACCGGCCCGGTGTCGATAAACAGGCCCGTCAGCGATACCGCTTCGTCGAGCGAGCCGCCGACGTTGTTGCGCAGGTCGACGATCAGGGCTTCGACCTTGTCACGTTTGAGCCCTTCGATGAGGCGGGAGACATCGCGGGTCGCGCTGCGGAATTGGGGGTTGCTGCGGCGCGCTTCGACGTCCTGATAGAAACTGGGCAGTTTGATCACGCCGATGCGATGGGTGCCGTCAGCCGTTTTGGCTTCGATCACGGAGCTTGACGCGGCCTGCTGTTCGAGCTGGATCTTGTCGCGCACCAGCGTGACCAGACGGTGCTCGGTGTCGGCGCCAGCGGGCAGGATGTCGAGCACCACGGTGGTATTGGGCGCGCCGCGGATGAGGTCGACGGCTTCCGTGACCCGCCAGCCGCTGATATCGACGATCGGGCCTTTGCCCTGGGCCACGCCGACGATGCGGTCGCCCACGGCGACCTTGCCCGAGAGGATTGCCGGGCCGCCCGCGATCAGTTCGCGCACGGTGACGTAATCGTCGCGCTCCTGCAGCACCGCGCCGATGCCCACCAGCGAGAGCTTCATCGAGATGGAGAAGTCTTCCGCCGCGCGCGGGCCGAAGTAGCTGGTGTGGGGTTCGAGCGCGCTGGCCCAGGCGTTCATGAACAACTGAAACACATCATCGCTGGTCACGCGCAGGGTGCGGTCGAGCGCGTGCTCGTAGCGTTTGATGAGGGTGGCGCGGATTTCGGGGGCCTTCTGACCGGCGAGTTTCAGCCGCAGCCAGTCGTTTTTGATCCGTTTGCGCCAGATTTCGCGCAGCTCGGCGGCGGATTGGGCCCAGGGCGCATCAGCGCGGTCGGGCACATAGCTCTCATCGACGCTGAAGTCGAAGCCGGCGGCAAGAATCTCGCGCACGACCTTCATCCGTTCGCTGACGCGCTGGACATGGCGCGCAAAAATGGCAAAGGGGACGTCGAGCCTGCGTTCGTAGATGGCATCGTCGAGCGTGGTGCGGGCGGAGGCGAATTCGTCGATATCGGCCTGGAGGAAAAAAGAGCGGTTGGGGTCGATCGCTTTCAGGTAGCGCTCGAAGATTTGCGCCGACATCGCGTCGTCGAGCGGTTTGGCCTGATAGTGGTAACGCGACAGCAATTTGGCCGTGGCGAGCGCCGTGTCGGCGTGAACTGCGGTGGGCTGCAACACGGGAGGGGTCTTGGCCGCAGTCGTCGGCGCTGGCGCGGCAAAAACAGCGCCCGCGAACATCAACGCGAGCAGGGCGGCAGGCAGGGCAAGGCGGGACAACGGGCGATTCATTGGCAACTCCAGCATGGGGTGCGCAGGCAGGGCAGTGGTAACAGGCAAGGGCCGACACACGGAAAACGTGTATCGGCCCGACAATGGCTGAAGTTTAACTGTTTTGCACGCGCTTAGCTGCGCTGCAACATTTCACTGTGCAGGGTTGTGCCAATTTTATCCGCAGCTCCCTACCGCGCCGCAGGCGGTGCAGAAGTCGCAGCCGTCTTTTTTGATCACGGTGCGATTGCCGCACTCCTTGCACAAGGCGCCGTGCATCACCTTGGGTTCCTTCTCGCCGCGTGGCGATTCCAGGATGCCCATTTCGGCTACGGGATAGCCCTTTTCGTCCAAGATGCCAAGCATGGCGTAGCGGTGGATGATGAGGCGGGCAATGTAGGCGACCGTCGACGGGAAGGTCTGCTGCTTTTTCGGCCCCGGCCCCGGCACAAAGGCCATGAAATCGCCCAGCGGCTCGGGGTAATCGAGCAGTTTGCGCAACTTCATCCCGATCCAGGCCGGGTCCATCACCCGCATGTCAAGGGTGAGGACGTGGGTGAGGCCGTCGAGTGCGCGCGGGTAATTGCCGGAGAGCCACACTGCGTAGGGACGGTCGGTGCCGTCGGACAGGGTGATCTCCTTGAGGCCGAGCATGAACTCTTCGCCGGTGGCCGGATTGTGGATGTCGACCGTCCACGACAGGGTGCCATTGGTGTCCGTCCTGGGCTCTTCGAGGCAGAACAGGGTGTCGAGCACCGGCGTCGGCCCTTCGTGGGTGAAGGCGCCGAGCTGTTCGCAGCGGTAGCGCACGATCTGGGCAAAGGCGGAGACCATGCCGGGGACGAGCTTTTTCTCGCCGTAGGGGGGGAAGGGCAGCTCGAAGGATTTCTCGCCGATGGTCTGGGCGAGGGTGTCGAGCTTGAGTTTGAGCCAGGCGTGGTCGTTGGTGCGCATGTCCATCGACAGCGTTTTGGCGACGGCGCCGAGGCCGCGGGGCTGGTCAGCGCCGTTGACCCAGACTTCAAACGGGAACGCGCCGTTGAACATGTCGATAGGGGCGTCGACCTCGCCGACAAAGAGGGCGAAGCCGCCGAAGGGCGAGTCGATCATGTAGGTCCACGCCAGATTGCCATCGGGCAGCGCGGGGCGTCCCGGCCAGCGCAGGCTGGCGAGCACCGGCGCGGGCAGGCTCTTGATCGACAGGCGACGGTTGGCGTCGGGGAGATCCATGTCCTGCGACGGCTTGTGGCCGCTGGCGGGAGGGGTGAGGGACAACACCGAGCCGGTGATGTCGTTGGGGCGATAGGTCGCCAGCCCTTTCAGGCCGGATTTCCACGCCGAGAGGTACAGGTCTTCAAAATCGGCATACGGGTAATCGACGGGGACGTTGACCGTCTTGGAGATGGAGGTGTCGACGTAAGGCGCGACCGCGGCGACCATGTCCTTGTGGGCCTGGGCGGAGATTTCCAGCGCGGTGACGAAACAGGGCGGCAATTTCTTGACGTCGCCGCCGAGATGACGGTAGAGCCGCCAGGCGTAATCCTCGACGCTGTATTCCTTGAACGTCCCGTCGGCCATGCGTTTGCGCCGCGTGTAGGTGTAGGAGAAGGGCGGCTCGATGCCGTTGGAGGCGTTGTCGGCAAAAGCGAGGCTGATCGTGCCGGTGGGCGCGATCGACAGCAGGTGGGAATTGCGGATGCCGTGCTGACGGATTTTGTCCTTGATCGCGGCGGGCAGGCGCGAGGCGAAATTGGCTCCGGAGAGGTACAGGTCGGCGCTGAACAGCGGGAAGGCGCCCCGTTCGCGGGCGAGTTCAATCGACGCCGTATAAGTGCGGTCGCGCAGGTATTCGGCAATTTTGCGCGCCGCTTCGCGTGCCTCGTCGGTGTCGTAGCGTTTGCCGAGCATGATCAACGCATCGCCCAGCCCGGTAAACCCCAGCCCGACCCGGCGCTTCGAGCGCGCCTCGGCCTGCTGCTGGGACAGCGGCCAGTGGGTGACATCGAGCACGTTGTCGAGCATGCGCACGGCGATGTCGATAATCTTGCCGAAAGCGGCAAAGTCGAAACCGGCCTGCCCGGTAAACGGCTCGGTGATGAAGGGGGTGAGGTTGATCGAACCCAGACAGCAGCAGCCGTAAGGCGGCAGCGGTTGTTCGGCGCAGGGGTTGGTGGCCTCGATGGTCTCGCAGTAATACAGGTTGTTGTCCTGATTCATGCGGTCGAGGAACAGGATGCCCGGCTCGGCGTGATCGTAGGTCGAACGCATGATCTGCGCCCACAGATCACGGGCGGCAACCTTGCGATAGACCCAGGCGCCTTCGTCGCGCTGGAAGGCGCCCGCTTCCTTGATGTCGCTGCCGGGTTCGGCCTTGTGAACCAGCTCGATTTCACCGTCGGCTTCGACCGCACGCATGAAGGCGTCAGTCACCCCGACCGAGATGTTGAAGTTGGTGAGATCGCCATGATCCTTGGCGTGGATGAATTCCTCGATGTCGGGGTGGTCGCAGCGCAACACCCCCATCTGCGCCCCGCGCCGCGCACCGGCGGACTCCACCGTCTCGCACGAGCGGTCGAACACCCGCATGTAAGACACCGGCCCCGAGGCGTTGGAGGCGGTGCCGCGCACCATGCCGCCCTTGGGACGAATCGAGGAGAAATCGTAGCCCACCCCGCCGCCACGGCGCATGGTCTCAGCGGCCTGGGCCAGCGCGGTGTAGATGCCGGGACGCTCATCAACCGATTCAGTCACCGAGTCGCCCACCGGCTGCACAAAACAGTTGATCAGCGTGGCGGTGAGGGTGGTTCCGGCGGCGCTGTTGATGCGCCCCGCAGGCACAAAGCCGCGTTCCTGCGCTTCGAGAAATTTCGCCTCCCAATGCGCACGCCGCTCTTCCGCTTCGACCGCAGCCAGCGCCCGGGCGACCCGCTGGCGCACCTCGCGCACGTTTTTTTCCTCGCCCTTGGCGTACTTCTCGATCAGGACTTCAGCGGAGATCTCCTGCACCGCCAGGGCAGGTTTTGCGGGGGGAGGGGCGGCGGTTTGGGTGGTGGGAGGCGTCACGCTCATGATGATCCTGCATCCTCATAAAACACTGTCAACGGGAAGGGAAGGATAACGCCGGGAGGAGGATTTTGCAAAAAAAAATAAACGTTTAGAAACATATAGTTATCGTTTTTGGTTGTGTGTCATGATTTGCTTATACACTACATATAGTGTGTCCGGGCAGCCGGGATAATGTGCAAAAAGCATCTGTTTTCCGTCACTTAGCATGCGGACATGGGGACACATAAATGCTCATGCCATGACCCGGCGCGTGCAGGAATTTTTTCACCGTCAGCCGCCCGCAAAAGAGACCAAAACCGCCGCCCCCGCCGCGTCCCGCGCTGGCGGCTCTGTCCGTTTCCCCCCTATAATGCCCCGGTTCACAACACGGATACACTGGGAGTACTGGAAATGAAACAAGCCCGACAAGCCTGCAAGCCCGCGCGTCACCCCTTGGCCCTGGCGGTGGCCTCCGCGCTGGCGCTGGTGTCCTTGCCTGCGGCGGCGCAGACCTCGCAATGGCAGCTTGGTTCCCACCCGATAGCGACCACAGACACACACATCAACAGCACGCAAATCAACTTTGGCGGGCATGAGTGGGTGGTAATCGGGAACGATACCAAGGACATTTACCAGGGCACGATTACGGGTGGTGTTAACTTTAGCGGTGCTTACGGCAATACGGCAGTACATCAACCGCTTGGCAGCGTGACCCTGTTGCTGAGTAGTAGCAATGGGGGTACGGGTTATGAGGCTGGAAACGGGTTTGGCACTTCGGCGTACCGCAGCGACGCATGCGGCACAACTCCAGGAGACTGTAAAGCGGGTAAACCCAACGAATACAACGGCAGCACCTTGCAAGGCGCGATGGATGCGATAGCAGGGGGGCTCGACAAAGAGCAGGACGTGATTAATGCGCGGACTTTGTTGCCGATGACGCCGGAGCTTCCTAATCCTTCTGATTGGGATGCTGATAAGGAAAACGACGGAATAAATGGTTATGCTGCACCTGGCCAATTGCACTGGGCGCTTTCCTTTGCGGAATGGGAAGCCATTGGTAATAATGACATCCGAAAATACCCTTCTTCGTGGTGGCTGCGCTCGCCGGACCACAGCGATAGCCTCGCCCTTGCCGGGTAGTCTGGCGGCGGCTACGACGTCAGCAGCTACGTCGATTCTTCGGCGTATGTTGTCCGCCCCGCTTTCAATTTAGATCTGACATCTGTTCTCTTCACATCTGAAACATCCAGCGCCATAGGCGCTGCTAAATTTGGCGTCACCGTAGGTGACGCC
>BNUB01000023.1 GCA_025997045.1 Betaproteobacteria bacterium | reverse complement strand
TGGAGAATGGCTTCGAGCCGTGCGCGTGCGGCAGGGGTAGAGAACACCAGCGCCCGCATGCGGGCACGGTCGAGACCGCCATCGGCGCTGAGCGCCTCGGGGCCGAAAGCGGCGAGGATGGCGGGCAGGGCCGCTCCGTCCGGCGCGGTGAGTTCGCGTGAGATGGCGTCGGTGTCGATGACGCTGACGCCCAGGTGGGCAAACTGCGCCGCCGCTGCGCTCTTGCCGCTGCCGATGCCGCCGGTCAGGCCCACGAGGTAACTCATTGCCCCGGACACACCCCGTAGTTGCGTGCAAAGTTCAACCCGGCGATGACGGACTCGATGCGCGTCGAGGGCGCGATGGCTTCGATCTGGTTTTCGCGGCGGCTTCTTGCGCTGAGGGTGGCGGCTTTTACGCCCTGAGCATGCAATTGGTCGAGGTAGCTCCGGGCGGCCTGTTCGGTCTTGAACGTGCCCAGCGAGATCGACCACTGATGAGGCCCGGTCTCACGCACGATGAAAAATTCGTGCACGCCCTGGGTTTGCAGCTCGCGTGCCTGACGGTCGGCGGCTTCGCGGTTGGGTTGCGGTGGAATGCGAACCCACCACGCCGACACCGTTTCGCGTTCGCTGGCGCTGTACTCGATGCCCGCGTTCTTGAACACGGTCTGCAAGCGGGCGCTGTCAGCGGGGTCGAGATTGCGCCACAGGAAGCAGCGCCCCGGGCGCTCGGTCGCCGTGGGCGGCGGGGCGGCAGGGAGGGCGACTGGCACGGTGCTTGTGGCGGACGGGGTGGCGGCAGGCGGCGGGGGATTGTTGCTGGCGGGGGGGCGCACGGCCTGGGCCTGGGCGGATGCTTGCGGCGGCGGCCCCAGGACTTTGACCTGTTCGGGATGAAGCTGGAGGGCGAGACGATCGGCCTCCACCGTCGGCGCTTCGCTGAGCCAGCCCTGAATGGCGGCGTAGGCGAGCAGATTGCACAGGAGGAAGAGAATGAAGAGAAAGCGTTGCGTGGTCATGGCTCAGGTTTCGCGGGCAAGCTGAAGAAGGCCGTCAAGCACGAGGTTGTCTACCCGTTGCACGGCGATGTCAAGCAGGGGGGCAATGTCGTCGGCGCCGCCGCCACTTAGCAGGCATTTGGCGTAAGGCTCCTGGAGCTGGCGGAACATGCGCTCGATCGCCCCGGCCTGGGCATGGAGGCAGCCGGAAAAGATGGCGTCGGCGGTATTGCGCGGCACAGGGGCCAGCCGTCCGGCGCGCCCCCCCAGTTGCGCGGTATTCGCGGCCAGCGCCTGGCGCATCAGATGGACGCCGGGGAGAATCAGCCCGCCCAGAAAATGGCCGTTGGCGGCGAGCATGTCGATGGTGGTGGCGGTGCCGGCCATCACCACCAGGGTGGCGCGCGGGTGGCGGGCACGGGCGCCGATCAGCGCCGCCCAGCGGTCGACGCCGAGCTGGGTGGGGTGGGTGTAGAGGTTGGTCACGCCGCAACGCTCGGCGCTGGCCATAATCCATTCGAGGCTCAGGCCACGGCGGGCGACCATGGCGGAGAGCGTGGTGGCGATCTCGTCGCCGGCGACGTTACTCCCCAGCACGCGGGTGATGCTGGGCGTCTCCAGCGTGGCGGCGAGATCGCCCAGCGCGGCGTGGGTCGCGATCCCCGCGCTGTGGACGCTGCGCCCCACCAGCCGCCATTTCACCCGGCTGTTGCCGACATCGAGCAGGAGCATCATGCCGATCGGCCTCGTCACACCTGGCGCAGCGACACATCGCCCGCCAGCACGCGGGTGACGCCGTGTTCGCGGTCGAGCAGCAACGCGCCATCGTCATCGACGCCCACGCAGCGCCCGACGATCTCCTCGCCTTCGCTCGTGACGCGCACCGGCAGTCCGGCAAATGCGTTGAGCTGTTGCCAGGCCTGGCGCAAGGGGGGAAAGCCCGCGCTGGCATAGCGCGTGAGCAGCGGATGCAGCTCGGCCAGCACCGCGGCCAGCACATGCTCCTGCGTTGGCGTCGTCCCCAATTCGCTTGCCAGATCGGTGACGCCGCCCGCCTGGTCGGGGATGCCGGCGTCCGGCGGCAGGCGGAGGTTGAGCCCGATGCCGATGACCGCCGCGAGGCGGCGATCGCGTTCGGTGCTCAGCTCGATCAGCACCCCCGCGATCTTGCGCCCCTGCACCAGCACATCATTAGGCCATTTGAGCGCGATCCCGCCCACCCCCAGTTTTTCCAGCGCCCGCGCCAGCGCCAGCCCCGTCGCCAGCGACAGCCCCGCCGGCGCAGGCGCTGCGGGCGCAAACCGCCACAATACGGAAAACGTCAGGCTGCCGCCCGCCCACGCCAGCCAGCGCCGCCCGCGCCGCCCGCGTCCTGCGGTCTGTTCGGTCGCCCCCAACACGACCACCCGCCCGTCATCGGCGGGCAGGTGGTCGATCAGTGCGGCATTGGTCGACGCCACGCACGCCTCCCAGCGCACGCTAAAAGCCGCAGCGAGGGGGCCGAGGGCATGATCGAGGGCGGCGGGATTGAACGGGGTAGAGGGCATGGGCGTCATGAGGGCGGGGAGCGCGTGAGTTGTCTATATTATCCGAGACGCACGCGCTTGGCAGACAAGCGCGCAGACAAGCGGGCTGCCGCGCCATGTGCGACCCATAAAAAAACCGGGCCGAAGCCCGGTTTTCAACCGCCTTGACGCTCACACCAAGCCTTGCGGGCTGGCGTGAGCGTGTGCGACAGATGCCTTAGTCGACAAGGTTCCTGCGCACCGGCAGCGTCGTGCCATACACCGCGTTGCTGGCCGGCGAGTACACATTGATCGCGCCGTAGGCAACGAACGGGATCTGACGTACAGCAGTCCCATCCTTCAACAGCGGGTGAGTCGCGTAAACCGATCCTGGAGCAACCGCCGGATTGTAATAGCCATACTCAAGACCAACCGCAGGGGTGACGGTGGTCGCCCCCGTGCTGACCGTGTTGTAGTAGCCCCAACCGTTTTGATTGCCGCCAGTGCTGACGAAGTTTTTGGTCAGCGACGCACCCAGCGCATCCGAGGGGCCGGCCTTGCCATTGATCGCCAGCACCGACACTTCGCCGATCAGACCAATGGGCGCAGCACTGGGAGGCAGCGGCGACCAGGTAGAACCGCCAGCGGCCGCAACCGTTTGTTCTTCACGACCGGTGAACCAGACACCGGAGGTGTTGATGCTGTTGGACGCACCGAGCAGTCCGGTGTATGGCGTGTTGATTTCGCCGAACACATTGAACTTGCCGGGAGGCTGGACAAACTCACGGTGGAAGCTGGTGGCGGCGGCACCCACATTGGTGTACCAGTAGTAGTAGCGACGGACGGGCTGGTTGAGCACGATGTCGGTCGAGGCGCTGAGCCCCAGGTCGGTGACGTACTCGAAGCCAAAACCCGCAGATTGCAGCGCGGACGCAACCAGGTCACGTTGTGCAGCCGGTGCGCCACCGGGGTAGGTGGGTGCGGTAGCAAGGAGGGAGGCAGTCACAGCAGTCGGTATAGCATACCCAATGCCCGCAACCGCAGCAGTGGTAGGCGTCGACAAGTCGGGCAAGTCAAGTTCCAGCAGGTCGAGGCCCGCGTAAGCATTGACGGGGGCAAGAGTACCATCAGCCCAATTCGCTGCGCCGAACAGCTTGTCGGCGGTCACGTCTTGACCAACACCCCAAGCCACAGGCGCTTCAAATTGCGCGAAGTAAGCCTTGATCGAACCCGCAACGTCAGGTTGCAGATTTCTGGGATTGCCAACGTTCGGGACGGCGGCGGTGTAGTAGATACCATCATTGTTGTTACCGGCGTCGGTGTCGTTGATGGCAAGACCGTCAATCACCGGGGCATTCTTCAGCGCAGTGGCTTGCAGCGTAAAGGCCTTGCGATCCTGAACGTTGATGATCGTCACGTAGCTCGAAATCCCGTTCCCGCGGTTGGCGGTGGGGAATTGCAGCCAGTCGTCAGAGGTATGAGCCTTGGAACCACCAAACTGGCTCTTGCCGTCGTACACCGCACCACTCGGTTGTCCAAGGCCGGGAGCGGGGGTGATGTAGAGATGGAGACCGTCGCCCCCCACTGAAGCGCCAACGTTCGACCCGTTCACCCAGTAGCTGTCTTGAACCAGAGAGCCGATAGTGGCTTGATAAATGGAACCGTCGGCACGGCACGGGGGTTGTGCACCACCGACGTGTTTGGTGACGGTGTAGAGCGGGTTGGTATGGGTAGCGCCAGCAACAAACGCCGCGTCGCTAGCGGGAGGGGTGAATTCACCGCCCACCGGAGCGGCCGCACCGTTCAAAACCGGCGGAATGTCGGCCAGGGTGATGATTTCGACATAGCCTTCGAGCGTGTTGCCTGCCGAGCCTGCTACACGGGTGTCCGCATGGAACGGCACCGCGTCGCCAGGATTGAGTTGCGGGCGGGTGCAAGTCGTGTCGCCAGCGTAGTTCAGCACGGCAACATCACCCTGCTTGGTCAGCGCGGCCGTCCAGATGTCGCCCGGCGAGAGGAAGACCTGGAAGTCAAGCACGTCATCCGACCACTGCGCACCACGGAAGCGCACCTTCACCGCTTTGCCGTTCAAACGGTCGTTGTTGGTGATGGACAGCGCGATGGTGTTGCCTTCCTGCACGCTGTAATAAGGCACGACGTTGATGAGGCCGATGTGATCTTCGGACACCACGACATTACCCGGCTGCGCGACACGCTGCACAGCACTGGCTGTCACGGCTGCCGGACCAGCAACCGCTGGCATAACTTCAAAGGCAACCGGCGCTGCTGATGCCAATCCACTCATCGTCATCGCACCGAGCGCGAGCGCTACGTTTACTGCGAGGAACTTCTTTTTCATGTAGAAAAACTCCTGTTTAGAACCTAGGTTATATCCAGCTCGACGTGCTTGATACCACGTGGGACACGACTCTAGCACGGCAACTTGTAAACACAAGCCCCAAGCGGCTGAGCGGGCACCCCGGAATACAAGCGTTGCGGGATTACAACATTCGCGCCACGAGACCACGCACATCGGCTACGACGGGGGCGATTATGACAGCACGGCGCGGAACGGCGCAAGTGGTGTGTGGTGTGTGGTGTGTGGTGTGTGGTGTGTGGTGTGGGGTGTGTGGTGTGTGGTGTGTGGTGTGTGGTGTGTGGTGTGTGGTGTGTGGTGTGTGGTGTGTGGTGTTGCATCCGCGCTACAGTGCATGCAGCAGGGCTAATGCAGCGTGAGCGCCTGGATCTGTTCGAGGGTAAGGCCAGTATCTTCGATGATCTCTTCGATTGGTCGGTTGCGCGCAAGGAGCCTCCGGGCAATTTCCAACTGCCTTTCCTCGCGTCCTTCTCCGCGCCCTTCCTCGCGCCCTTCCTCGTGCCCTTCCTTCTTTGCCGCCCGCTCTCTGGATTCAATATCCCAGCGCATCTTGTCCCGTGCGTCGGCCACCATCCGCGCCTGCTCGTCTTCCGTGAGCGTCATCAGCTTGGCGACGGCCTTTTTTACCTCGGGGTTCTTCTCTGCGAGCATGACAAACTCCTCTTTACTCTTCGCCTTCAAAAATCCCAACCAGTCCCACAAGGTGGAGCCGTCCGTGTTTCGTGGCAGCTTGGGTAGCTCCAGGGTGTTGACCTCCAGCAGGTCGGTGAATTCCGAGCCGCTGGCGGCGTCGTGGAGGCGGTAGCGGTTGTGGTAGGACGTGTTCTCGACGATGAGCTTGAAATCGGTGATCAGGATGCAGATGGTGCGCTGGATGTTGCGGTAGGGGTCGCCTGCGCCGATCTGCTCAGTGACCATTTTAGCCAGATAGAAGACGATGCGCTCGCGCAGATCGGGCTGGTCGACGAGCTGGATCTCGATATCGACCAATTTGCCGGAGCGGGTTCTGAGCTTGACGTCGAGAATGCTCAGCTTGTCGCCCCAGCCGTCGCGCATGAGGTGAGGGTCGGGGAGGAAGACTTCTTCGTAGTCTTCAGGGGGAATGGTGAGGGCGGATTTGAGGAAGTTGGTCAGGTGCCCGATGTCGTGGCTGTCGCCGAAGATCATCTTGAACACCGCGTCGTTGATGGGGGAGAGGAGGAAGGGCGGGGGCATGTTCGCACTCAGGTAGCATTTTGATATGCCATTATAGGGGTGAACATGGTTCAGGAGAGCGCCGGCCGGGAGCGACGGCGGGGACGCCATCGCTCCCGGTGGGGGTCAGAACCGATATCCCGCTTTCACATTTCCTGCCACGCCTTCGCGTTTGCCTGTGTAGGCTTGTACGCCGAAGTCCAGTGACCAGCCTTTGGTGACGGGGGTTAGGGTCAGGCCTAGTTCAAGCAGGGCGGTGTCGCCTTTTAACGTTGGGGCGTCCAGTTTGTAGCCGTAGATGCTGGCGTTGGCTTTGCCGTCGTATTCGTGTTCCCAGGCTGCACCGAGGTAAGCGGTGGTTTGGGGGGTCAGGGCGTAATCCCATTTTGTGCCCAGTCTGGTTCTTTGTGAGTCTACGTCCTTGAATTTCACCGTCTCGCCGGTGGTGAGTTTTACGGTGTCGCCGTCTTGGTGGCTCCAGAGGTATTGGGCGTAGACATCCAGCTTGCTTTGTGCGGTCAGGTTCAGCACATAGCCTGCGCCGATGTGTGCGCTCAGGTAGGTGGATTTGGCGTTGTAGGCGCTGTGGAGTGTTGTGCCGTTGACGAAATGGCCGCCGAAGTCGGTTTTGACCTGGCCTGAGCGCAGGCTGGCGTCGAGGTAGGGCTGGGCGGTGGTTGAGGGGTTGAGGGCGAGATGGGCCAATACGCCTGCGCCGGTGTATTCGGTGTCGCCGCTGCCGCGCACGCTGGCGGCGTTGGCGAAGCTGTTGTGGCTGGTGTAGTCGCCTTTGCCGTGTTCGATGAAGGCGGCGGCGGTGAGTTCGCCTGCGTTGGTGGGTGTGGTCGCGGCAAGACCGGCGACCAAGGTGTAGCCGTCGACGTCGATGTGGGAGCCGGTGTTGTGGCGCATTTTTCCGTAGCCGATGGCGGCGAAGCCTTGCAGGCGGGGGCCGGTGCCTTCGGCTGTGCCGCTGGCGAGCAGGGCGGCGTCGATGCCTTGTGTCACGGCAAAATCCTGCGCCTGATTGAGGTAGGCGGTGCCGCTCAGGAAGGCTTCGGCGAGGGCTTTGGTTTGGGCGTTGAGCTTGATGCCGCCGTTGCCGGGGGGCGGGGGTTCGACGGGGGGAGTTGGCGGCTCGACAGGGGGTTCGACCGGTGGCTCGACTACGGGCGGTTCAACGGGGGGCGGTTCAACTGGCGGCGGGGACGGAGGTGAAGGCGGCAGCGGAGGCGGGGGCGGAGGAGGCGGAACAGGGGTTGCATCCCGCTCGGCGACGAGGTTAGTGCCGTTATTGGTCAGGCTGAAATTAGCGGAGAAAGATATGCCTCCCGTGAGGGTGGCGGTGGGGTTGCTGTTACCGGTGAGGCTTCCGCTTGTTGCGATGAGATTGATGCTTTCGCCTCCGGTGAGGGCGGTCAGGCTGGTCGCACCGCCGTCGAAGGCGAGTGTCACCGCGCTACCGCCAATGTCCGCGCTCCCCGTGACATTCAGCAGGGTTTCATCGGCGGCTATCGTGCCCGGCAGAAAGAAATTCAGGGTCGCGTTTTGGGCGGAGAGTTCGCCATCATAGGTCGCGCTGCCGTGTACCGTGAGGGAGCCGCTATCCAGTGTGTGCGTTTGGCTATTCCGTTTGAACTCGGTGCCGTCAAGCAGGGTAAGGTGCGTCGAGGCAAGGGCGCTGCCAAGCTCCAATGTCCCGCTTTGTACCGTGGTCATGCCGGTATAGCCGTTCGTGCCGGAGAGGGTGAGGTTTTGGCCGCCGCCGGGGTTGGCGGTCAGGTTGCCCGCGCCGGTAATATTTCTGTCAAATGTGTTGTCGAAATTCAGCGTCAGCGTTGCGTCACTGGCTGCCGTGATGCCGCTGGTGTTTTGTGTCGCGTTCGCGCTGTTCAACTGCAAGGTGCCGACGTTGATGGTGGTCGCGCCGCTGTAGGTGTTTGCGCCGTCCAAAATCAGCTTTCCTGCGCCGTCTTTGGTCAGGCTGCCGTTGCTGGAGATGATGCCGTTGTAGGTCAGGTCGTCGCTGCGGTTGAAGCTTACGTTGGCGTTGTTGGTGATATTGCCCGTGATGCTGCCCGTTGTGCCGCCGTTACCGATTTGCAGCGTTCCCGCGCTGACGGTCGTGCCGCCGTTATGAGTATTTGCGCCGCTCAAAGTCAGCGTTTCGCTCCCGGTCTTGGTCAGGCTGCCGGAGCCGTTCATTATTCCGGCATAAATTCCATTAGTCGCCTGGGCAAACTCTACATTGGCGTTGTTGGTGATCGCGCCTTGCAGACTGGTGGTGTTGCCTTTCAGCGTTCCGGTGCCGCTGACCGTGGTGCCGCCGTCGTAGGTATTTGCGCCGGTCAACCACAGCGTTCCGTCGCCGGTTTTGGTCAGGCTGCCGTTGGCGCCGGAAATCACACCGGCGTAATTATTGTCCGTGCTGTTACTGACGGTGAGATTTTTGCTGCCCAACATGACATTACCGCCGCTTGCGCCGCCGCCGGTGAGACCTTGTATCGTCGTGTCGCTGACGGTGAGGGCGGAAATATCAAAAATCGCGCCGTTCGTATTGGCGAGCGTGACGCCGGAAGAGTCGGCGATACTGCCGCTGCCCGTGAGCGCCAGCGTCCCCGCGCTAATCGTGGTAACGCCGTCGTAGTCATTTGCGCCGCTCAAAGTGAGCTTGCCCGCGCCGGTTTTGCTGAAACCGCCGCTGCCGGAAAGTATGCCGTTCATGGTGGCGGTGTCGCTTCCAGACACGATTTCAATGGCATTGCTTCCCGTGCCGAGCGTCCAGTTTTTGGCGTATGTGCTGTCGGCAAGTCGCAAAGCGCCGCCTGCCAAGGTGTTCGTGCCGCTACTGCCGCTGCCGCCGATGTTGTTGTCGGAGGCGATGCTGAGGGTGCCGCCGCTGACAGTCGTGCCGCCGCTGTAGGTGTTCGCTCCGGTCAGTTCGAGGACGCCGTTCCCGCTTTTGGTCAGGGAGCCGCCCGCGCCGCTGATCACGCCGTCGTAAATATTCTCGATGCCGTTATTGATGGTGAGCGTTTTGCCGCCCAAAGTGACATTGCCGCCGCTTGTGCCGCCGCCGATGAGACCTTTTATCGTCGTGCCGCTGACGGTGAGGGCGGAAATATCAAAAATCGCGCCGTTCGTATTGGCGAGCGTGACGCCGGAAGAGGCCGCGATGCTGCCAGTGCCGGAGAGCGCCAGCGTTCCTGTGCTGATCGTGGTGCCGCCGATGTAGTCGTTCGTTCCGCTCAAAGTCAGCGTGCCCGTGCCCTCTTTGGTCAGGCTGCCCGCGCCGGTCAGGACGCCCGCGCCGGTCAGGACGCGGCTTACCGTCTGATCTCCGCTGCTGGTGTCGAAAGTCGCGCTGCCTGCGAGGGTGATGTCGGGTGTGGTGTAAAAACTTCCGTTGATCAAATTGGCGAAATTGCCGCCGTTGATGGTGCCGCCGTCGATGACGAGTTGCCCTACGCTGACGTTTGCGCCGCTCAGGGTGAAATTCTTGTCGCCGGTCAGCCGCAGGTTGGCAATGCTCGCCGTGTCGCCAGCGTCAAAGTTGCCGGTGGCGGTCAGCGTGGTGTCGAAGGCGGAGCCGATTTCCAGATGGGTGACGGTGAAGCTCAGCGCGCCATCATTCTTTGTCAATTCGATCGTTTCAGCACGCAGGGTTTCATCAGCCGTAAAGCGGGCTGCACCCCCAGCACCCCCTGCGCCTGAGGCGCTTGTCCCATTCCAGCCGCTGCTGATATGCAGCCCATCTAGCGACAGGTCTTCACTCACCGTAACGCTTGCGCTACCGCCAGCGCCGCCATGCGCGTTGTTTCTAGCAGAGCCGTCGTCAACACTGCCACTAATACCTGAGATACTGGCTGCGCCTCCTGTTCCCAGAGCACTACCATTATTACCGTCGATGTCGTCGGGCTTAGCAGGATTGTCGCCGTAATAGATATAACCGCCGCCACCGCCACCGCCACTGTTACCGGTATTGCCATTGCCGCCATTGCCACTGTATGCGCCACCGTTACCGCCGCTAGCACTCCCACCGGCACCACCCCCACCCCCACCCCCGCTGATATAGAGATCCGCAGCCTCGCCTGGCGTGGGCAGCAAAACCAGACCGGCGGCCAGCAGCAGGGCGGCGAGTTTCGTTTTTTGGGGTGGGCGGAGGCGGTTTTTTAATCCGGCGGACGGGGCGTTCTTCGATGCCGCCCTACCTGGCTTGCTTGCTTGCTTGCTTGCTTGCTTGCTTGCTTGCTTGCTTGCTTGCTTGCTTGCTTGCTTGCTTGCTTGCTTGCTTGCTTGCTTGCTTGCTTGCTTGCAAAAATTGTTGTGCAGGTTTTGGAAAAGTCAAGATAATTTACGGGATTTTGCATGATTTATTTGCCTTTGTGAGGGAAGAGTGAGGAGCATTTTATGGTTTGGGCAATGAGCCGGTGACGCCTTTCAGGCCGCTTCCTGTTCCTGCTGCAATGCCAGCGTCCACGCCAGCGCTTCCATATGCCAGTTGGCCGCTTCTTCGGGGGTGACGCCGCAGAGTGTGGCGGCGAAGACGATGGCGTCGATGTCGGCGCTCTCGCAGGCCTTGACCAGCATGAGCCCGTGGGCGTAGGGGCCTTTGTTGTTGAGAATGGCGTCTTCGATGTCGACGCCGATGGCCAGGGAGGGCAGCGCCTTGGCGATGGGCTGCTGGAGGATGACGTCGATCAGCGATAACAGGCCGGTGAGGAACATCGCTTCGCGCTCTGCGGTGGGGCGGCGAGCGGCGATGAGCTCCATGGTGCGCGCCCGCACCAGCGCGGCTTCGAGCACGGCGGCGGAGCGCGCCTGGCTGCGGTCGGCGCTGCACAGCATGATGGTCAGCCAGCGGCTCAGCGGTTTGCGGCCCAGCAGCACCAGGGCGCGTTCAAGCGACGAGACATGCTCGGGCAGGCCGTTGGCGGCCGAGTTGATATAGCGCAGCATCCGCACGGTAATGGCGCCGTCCTGTTTCAGCAGGGCGACGATCTCGCGGTTCTCCGCGTCCTGGCGCAGCCTGGACAGCAGCAGGGTCAGACGGGCGAAATTCGGCCCGAGATTTTTGGCCTGCCATTGTTCGCGGCTGGTGATGAAGGGGCCCTGGAACAGGCCGACGCCGATCTGGTAGCAGAAGTGGAAATCTTCCATTCCGGGCACGGCACGCACGAGCAGCGCCGCGTTGGGGGCGTCGCTGAGAATGCTGCGGGACAGATTGATGCCCGCTTCGGCGGTCAGTTGCGGCGCTTGCACGGCGACCAGATCAACTCCGCTCAACAGGGGGGCAAATTGGGGCGCGGATTCGCGGTTGGGTATCCCGATCCGGTAGCCGCGGGCGCGCAAGGCGCTGATCTGGATGCGGAGCTTCTCTACGCTGGGCGCGTCGGGGAGGTCGGAGGGGGTGACGATGATGACCGTGTTGGCCACCGGAAGCTCGTCCATGAGCGGGTGATCGAGGAAGAAATCAGGGATGTCGATAAAGGCGAGGCGGGGGCCGAGCAGGGTGGCGATGTCGGCGCGCAGGAGGTTATCCACCAGCACTTCTGCATAAAGCTGGAGGATGCGGCGGCGGCGGGAGCGGATGTTGGCGTAGGCGGAGTCTTTGAGCAGGAACTGGTAGCCGGCGATTTTTTGCTGGCGGTTGAGCACGGCTTCACGGCAGATGATGGCGGAGCCGATCTCTTCAGAGAACGGCTCGGGCGGCGGCGTCTGGCTCAGAGACGCTTTGAGGGGGGCTTGCTGGTTGAGTGTTTCAAAGGTCGGATTGGGGGGCGGGGCAGCCTGGGGGGGGGGCGTCGGCGCGGCTGTAACCGGGGGTAGTGAGGGCGGCTGTGCGGGGATGTGTGCAGGCGTGGGCGTGTGTCGTGCGGGCTGCGCGGAAGGGAGACGACCGAACAGGCGGCGGAAGAAATTGATCAACATGGGCTCACCCCGGGCGAATTTTCTCGCTGATTATAAGTCAGCACTATAAAGTTGCGCCCGTTAATAAGCCCGCACGCTGCTGTATCCGGATCAGATAGGCTTGTCCATCGGGACTGGCCTGGTCGCGCTGAGCCTCGTAGAGGGTCTCGCCCAGGCATTCGAGGGTGTCATGCATCGCGCCGTGGCGTTCGCCACGGCGTTGGCAGAGGGCGTCGAACGCTGCGCGTATGCCCGGAGGCTGGTCGATCGAGATCTGTTCTTCTATCGCCAGGTGCAGGGAGAGGTGAAGAAAGGGATTGATCTTCCCGTCTTCAGGGCGAAATTCCCGACTGCGCGCTGTGGGGCTGTCAAGCAGGGCGTGGTATTCCGGGTGTTCGATCACGATGCCGGCGGCGATCGTCTCCAGTGGGGTGAGGCGCTCGTGTTGTTGGTGTTTGCGCCAGGTGTCAATAAAAAAGCCGCGCACCTGGTCACGGGTAGGACTGAACATGTCGGGAGCCCCGCTTGTTACGATTGTTGTCTGCCGTGGGCCTTGTCAGGCCACAGACACAAATCGTATACGCAACAGGTGGCGCAGTGGGGTTTTTGTGCGGTGCACACATAGCGTCCGTGCAGAATCAGCCAGTGGTGGGCGTCGAGCAGCCAGGGCGCGGGCACCCGCTGCATGAGCGCATCTTCCACCGGCACCACGTCCTTGCCCGACGCCAGTCCGGTGCGGTTGGAGAGGCGGAAAATATGGGTGTCGACCGCCATCACCGCCTGACGGAATACGGTGTTGAGCACGACGTTGGCGGTTTTGCGCCCCACGCCGGGCAGGGCTTCGAGGGCGGCGCGGGCGGCGGGAACTTCGCCCTGGTGGCGTTCGATCAACAGTTGCGAGAGCGCAACGGTGTTTTTGGCTTTGTTGCGGAACAGGCCGATGGTGCGGATCAGCTCCGTCACCGCCGCTTCGCCGAGATCGACCATGGCTTGCGGCGTGGGGGCGGCGGCAAAAAGTTTGCGGGTGGCCAGATTGACACTTTTGTCGGTGGCCTGGGCGGAGAGTACGACCGCCACCAGAAGCTGGTAGGGCGTGGCGTATTCGAGCTCGGTGGCAGGCGCGGGATTTTGTGCCGCCAGACGACGGAAAAATTCCGCGATCGCCGCTGCCGACATGGGGGAGGTGGCGGGGGCGGGGGCGATCGCGGGCATGTCAGGCCGCGCCCGGCGGCAGCGGCGCGGTCGCGGCGGCGGGCGGGGGTGGCGCGGTGACGACTGCGCGGGCGTTGCGGCGGGCATTGATGGCGTTGAAAGCGGCGATCAGGCAGCCCAGGGTGAAGAAGGCGCCGGGGGGCAGGATGGCGAGCATGAAACCGGGGTAGTCGTCGCCAAAGACCTGTAGCCCCGACCAGCCGGGTACGATCATCTCGATGCCGCCAAAGAGCGTCCCGACGCCGATCAGCTCGCGCATGCCCCCGAGCAAGGCCAGCACCCAGAGCAGGCCCGCGCCCATCAGGATGCCGTCCAGGGTTGATTCCACTACGCCATTTTTGGCCGCGTAGGCTTCGACGCGGGCGAGCACGATGCAGTTGGTGGTGATGAGCGGAATGAAGATGCCCAGCACCAGATAGAGGCTGTGGAAAAAGGCGTTGAAGGCCAGATCCAGCACCGTGACCAGGGCGGCGATGATGAGGATGAAGACCGGGATGCGAATCTCGTAGGCGATCAGGCGGCGCAGGGCGGCGACGGTCAGATTCGAGATCGCCATCGCCAGGATGGTGGCCAGCCCCAGACTGACGGCGTTGACCATGTTGGTGCTGATCGCCAGAATCGGGCACAGCCCCAGAATCTGGGCCAGCCCCGGATTCTGCCGCCACAGGCCGTTACGGGCGCTTTCCTTGAAGTGGTGGAAGTTCATCCGGCTTTACTCCTTTTGCCCTTGCGCGCTTGTTGGTGCGTTTGCCGGCGCGTTGAACAGTTCATCACGCCGCGCACTCACCCAGGCGACGGCGCGGCCGACGCCGTGGGTCACGGCGCGGGCGCTGATGGTGGCGCCGGTGTGGAAAGTGATCTCCCCGCCGTCTTTGTGGATGGCCCAGCGTTCTCCGGGCAGCCCGGCATCCAGGCCAACAAATTGCGCAATCCATGGCGTGGTCTTGTTGCGGTCTTTGGCCGGGTCGATGTAGTCGCCCAGGCCCGGCGTCTCGTGGTGCGAGACCACCCGCACGCCGCCCAGGGTGTTGTCAGCCTTGAGGGCTACGATCAGCTTGATGCGACCGCCGTAGCCGTCATCGGCGAAGGTTTCAAACACCAGCGCCACCGGCTGATCCGCACGCCGTGCGCGCCAGATGCGGCCAATAAAGGGAGCGGGGGCGGCGGCATTGATCTCCTCCTGCAACAGCGCGGTGTCGTAGTGTTCACGCGGCAGCACTTCGTCGATGAGGCGCATTTGCTGGGCTTCAACCGCAGCGCGGATATCTTCGCGGGTGATGTCGTGGACAAAAGCCATCAGGGAAGTAAACACCAGCGTAAACGCCACCAGACCGAAGGCGGAAGTCAGGGCGCTGTGCCAGGCGGGCGGCAGGCGTGAGAGCAGGGAGCGCTTCATGGCCGTTTTTCCTTGCGCTGCCCGAAGGTGGCGGGTTGGGTGCTGCGGTCGATCAGCGGGACGCAGAGGTTCATCAGCAAGACGCCAAAGGCGATGCCTTCGGGATAAGCGCCAAAGGTGCGCACAAACCAGGCGATGATGCCCACGCCGACAGCGAAAATCAGTTTGCCGCGTGGCGTGGTGGAAGAGGTCACCGGATCGGTGAGGATGAAAAAAGCCGCCAACATCGCCCCGCCGCTGGCGAGGTGGAAGAGCGGCGAGGGAAAACGCTCCGGCGCAATGAGCCAGAACACACTCGCCGTAAGCCCCAGGCCGATGATGAAACTGAGCGGTTGACGCCATGAGATGGTGCGGGTGGCGAGCAGAAACAGGCCGCCGAGCAGGTGGCCCAGCGCAATCCATTCCCAGCCGCGCCCGCCGACAAAGCCGAAAGCGCTGGATGAGAGGATGCTGGTGACGTCGGTATGACCGCGCAGCCCGGTACGCATGGCATCGAGCGCGGTTGCGCCGGTGAGGCCGTCGATGGCGCGCTCGCCGCCCAGAATCAGGTGCCACTGGGTAGTGAAGTCGGTATTGCCGATGGCGGGCCACTGCGACATCAGCGCCGGGTAGGCGACGATCATCGCGCAGTAAGCGGCCATCGCCGGATTAAACGGATTCTGCCCGATGCCGCCGTACAGATGCTTGGCGCCGACGATGGCGACCAGCACCGCCAGCACGGTCAGCCACCATGGCACGATGGAGGGCAGGGCGAGCACGACCAGCCAGGCGGTGACGAGGGCGGAACCGTCGGTGACGGTGATCGCCACCGGGCGGGCGCGTAATTTGAGCACCAGCGCCTCGGCGGCGAGGGCGGTGAGGGAGGCGAGCACCAGATTCACCAGGATGCCCGCGCCAATCTGCCACACGTAGGCAGTGATGCCGGGTACGAGCGCAAGCAGCACGGTAAACATCTCGCGCTGGACGCTGACGGGTTTGCGGATATGGGGAGAGCTCATGTCGGGATCAGATACTCGGTTCCGGCGGGGTTGCGCCGCCATTTTGGCCTGACGCCGGGGGTTGAGCCTGGCTTTGAGCCTGGGTGCGCGCCACGGCGGCGGCGATCAGGGCGGCGTCGTTGGCGTCCGTCGCGGCGTCCTTGTTGGCGGCAAGGGCGGCGCGGGTTTCGGCGGCTTTGGCGGTGAGGCGGGCGGCTTTCTCGGCTTTGTCGCGTTCGAGACGGGCGCTGCGCGCTTCAAACCGCGCCCGCGCCTGATCGGCGGCCCGTTTTTCCTGGTTACGGGCGCGTATTTCGCTTTTGGCAAAACGGAAATAATCGACCAGCGGGATATGGGCCGGGCACACGTAAGCGCAGCAGCCGCATTCGATGCACTCGGAGATGTTGTAATGTACCGCGCCATCGTAATTTTTGGCGCGGCTGCTCCAATAAAGCTCGAACGGCAGCAGCCCCGTCGGGCACGACTGCGCACAACTGCCGCAACGGATGCAGGGCTGCTCGGGCGGTGCGGGCGGGAAGAGGGTGTTGGAGGCGGCGATGATGCAATTGCTGCTCTTGGTGATCGGCGCATCCAGCCTGGGCAGGGTAAAGCCCATCAGCGGCCCGCCCATCAGGGTGCGCTCGGTGCCGGGTTTGGCGACGCACAGCTCGATCAGATCGGCGACCGCCGTGCCCAGCAGCACCTCGTAATTGCCCGGATGCTCGACGTTGCCGGTCACGGTCACGACCCTCGATACCATCGCCTCGCCATGCACCAGGGCGCGGCACACGGCATGCGCGGTGCCGACGTTGAAGCACTGCACCCCGAAGCTGCTGCTGCGCTGGTTGGACGCAATCTCGAACCCGGTGAGCACGCGGATAAGCTGTTTTTGCCCACCGGTCGGGTAGCGTGTAGGAACGGTAATGACGGAGATTTCACCCCCGTCATCTGCTGCGGCCTGCACTACGAGCTTCATCGCGGTGATCGCCTCGGGCTTGTTGTCCTCGATGCCGATCAGCACCCGCCTGGCGCCGGTGAGGCGGCGCAGAATCCGGGCGCCGGTCACGATGTCCGCGCTGCGTTCGCGCATCAGGCGATCATCGCAGCTAATCCACGGCTCGCATTCCGCGCCGTTGATGATGAGGGTGTCAATTTTGCTGTTGGCCTTGATATGGCTGGGGAAAGCCGCTCCGCCCATGCCGACGATACCGCTGGCCTGAACGCGCAAAATCAGTTCTTCGTGGCTGGCGGAAGCCATGTCGAGGGGTTCGCGCGCAATCCAGCGCTCCTCGCCATCGGGTTCGATCACGATGGCAAGCGTGTCCAGCCCCGACGGATGCGCCATCGGATAACGCCCGATCTCCGTCACCCGGCCCGAAGTCGGCGCGTGAATGGCGGTGCCGGCGTTGCCTTCTGCCTCGCCGATACACTGCCCTTTCAACACCTTGTCGCCGACGGTGACGATGGTGCGTGCCGAGCCCTGGCTGCTCTGAACCAGCGGCACAGCCAGCCGTGCGGGCAGCGGAACGGGCCGGATCGGCTGTTCTGACGATTCTTTCTTGTGGGCATCGGGCTGGATACCACCCGGAAAGCGGAACAGGTGCGGGAGGCTCATGCGACCACCTTGAGTCCAGTCACGGGATATTTCCATCTCCAGTTTTGCGGCGTGCGCGGTTCGGCGATCAGGGAGATGCAATCGACCGGGCACGGCGGCAGGCACAATTCGCACCCGGTACAAATCGGGGCGATGACGGTGTGCATCTGCTTGGCCGCACCGACGATGGCATCCACCGGGCAGGCCTGGATACACAGCGTGCAGCCGATGCAGGTCTGCTCGTCGATCAATGCCACCACCTTTACTTTCTCGACCACCGGGCCGCCGTGCGGCTTGAATTCGCGCCCGAGCAATTCGGCGAGTTTGTGCGCGCCTTCATCGCCGCCCGGCGTGCACAAATTGATTTCAGCCGCGCCGCTGGCAACGGCCTCGGCGTAAGGCTTGCAGCCGGGATAACCACATTGGGCGCATTGGGTTTGCGGCAGCAGGGCGTCGATCTGCGCGGCCAGCGGATTACCTTCAACCTTGAAGTGAATCGCGGCATATCCCAGCGCAATACCAAGCGCGAGGGTAATTCCAATCATGACGAGAAGGGCAGCAAGCATTGCGGCAGTAAGATCGCAGAGATTAGTGGAAACGATCCAGCCCGGCAAAGCCCATGAAGGCCAGGCTCATGAAACCGGCGGTCATCATGGCAATCGGTACGCCCCGGAATGGCACTGGCACATCCGCCCCTTCGAGGTGCTCACGGATGCCGGCAAACAGAATCAGGGCAAAGGTAAACCCGAGCGCAGAGCCAAACCCGAACAGCAGGGATTCCAGCAGTCCGTAGCCGAGACCGGCGGAGAGCAGCGGAATGCCAAGCACGGCGCAATTGGTGGTAATCAGGGGCAGGTAGATGCCCAGCACCTGTTGCAGCAGGGGGCTGGTCTTGTGGATCACCAGCTCGGTGAGCTGCACGATCGCCGCGATCACGACGATGAACGCCAGCGTGCGCAGGTAGACCAGATCGAACGGCACCAGCAGGTAGTGGTCGATGAGGTAGCTGGTGCCCGAAGCCACGGTGAGCACGAAGGTTGTCGCCATCCCCATGCCCAGAGCGGTCTCGTGCTTTTTCGATACGCCCATAAAGGGGCATAAGCCCAGAATGCGGACGAAAACGACATTGTTGACCAGAACGGCGCCGAGAACGATAAATAGATAGCTCATGGTATGAGGACATGGAGAACGTGCGATTATCGCTTGTGCGGCGGCAGAATTCAAATGCGGGAAGGCAGGTCAGCGGGGCAGGCGCACGAATTTCCCTGTCATCATTTTTTTGCGCAAGGTCGACTGTAGAGGCGTTGCATGCAATGCATCTACAGTCAACATGTACCCGCGCTTGGCGCTGGCAGCTACACAATGGCGTCAATGCAGCGTGAGGGCCTGGATTTGTTCGAGGGTAAGCCCGGTCAGCCTCTGAATCATGTCAACCGGGACTTTTTCAGCCAAGGCGATGCGGGCAATTTCCAGTCGCTGTTTTTCCAGCGCCGCCCGCTCTCTGGAGGCCTCATAGCTCACGGTGCCTTTGATGTTCAGCACATTATTGTAGGGGTCGCCGTCGGGATTGGTTCCAGAGTCATCGCTGCTGTTACCCCAAGCATAGGAAACCCTGTGATCAGGTCAGCCCGAGCCTTCGTACACGATCTTCCATTGTCCTTGATCGCGCAGCCAGTATTGGCGTTTGGTCATCGTGTTGGTGAGGTTGTTGCTGTCATAGTGTTGGTCAAAGGTGACTACCGCCAGCTCCTGTTCGCCGGGGGCGCGGAACATTGACAGCTTGCTGATTTCGATCTTGATCCATGATTTGTTGCGGTTGACCTGGCGCTTTTGCGCCGCGAACGCGGTGAAATTCTGCTTCTGATTCTTGAAATCGGCAGCGTAATGGGCCAGAAAGGCGTCCATGTCCAGACTCTCCCAGTCGCTGCGCCAGGCATCGAGGGCCTGGGCGAGGTCTTCGCGTTCGCGTTGCCACGCTTCAGGCTTGATCCATTTGGCATCGCTGACGATGATCACCGGGGTGATGCCGATCTGGACGTTTTCCCCCAGGCGGTCGAAATCCGGGTTGGCGAGCACGACACAGCCGTCAGAGGCCTTGGGCGGGCGCGAGAAGGTGTTTGACGGGGAGCCGTGTAACCAGATGCCCGAGCCACTGCGCCCCAGGCGGCGATCCCATTCGTTGGGATAGTCGAGGGGATACGCGCCGTGACCGTACATGTCGGCGAGTTTTTCCGGGGGCAACCACGAGGTGATGCGATATACGCCGAGCGGGGTGCGTTTGTCGCCTTCGGTGCTTTTTCCTGCCCCCAGTTTGCCCTGGGTGATGTAGTAATCGGTGACGAAACGGGGACGCCCCTCGTCGTTGCGGTAAAGATAGAGGCGGGAACGGTTGGTGTCGATCACGATGGCATGGCGCTGGTCGTCACGCAGCTTGAGCAGATAGCGCGGGATGTCATCGACAGGCGGTTTTTCGCGGTAGCCGCGCAGGCGGGCGATGGCCTCGGCGCGGAGATCTTCCACCCGCTCGGTGGGGCCTCTGGCCGCAGCGCCGAAGTCGGCGAGCGGGCGGGCGCGGGCCTGGAGCAGATCGCCCTTGATCAGGTAGGCGAGATGGAAGGTGGGATAACGCTCGATCAGCCCGTCGGCCAGGCGCAGGGCGCGGTCGAGGTCACGGGCGTCGATGGCGGCGAAGATGCGCTCGAGCTGAGGCTCGGGGCCGACATCGGACGACTCGGGGAGCAGGGGGCTGAGATGGGCGGCCTCGCCGCTTTCTCCGGACGTTGCCCCGATGTCGCCCAGGTCGGCGCGGGGGGCATCCAGGTCAGCCAGATCTGCCGGAGGGCGCTCAGCCGGAAGCAGCACCAGGGCGGCGGCGATAGTAATGATGACCAGCAGGATTTGACGTTGCAGGCGGGAGAGTGTCATGGTTTATCGGGTCGTTTCGTCGACGATCAGCCATTTTGTGCCCTGTTTGCTCAGGGTGAGGGTTTTTTCTGTGTTGCTGGAAAAACCGGAGGCTTTGTAACGTTGGCGAAACTGCATTCTGGCCTCCTTGCCATCGACCGTGATCCGGAGTTTTTCATAGCTGACCTTGATCCACTCCGGGCGGCTGATGCGATCCTTGCGTTCGGCTTCCCACGCTTTGCGGCTGGTGCCCCTGGGGGGCTTGAAGTTGGGCGCATAGAAGGCCAGGTACGCCTTGACATCCTGCCGCGACCACGCTGCCGTCCATGCTTCGAGGGTGCGGACGGTTTCCTCACGCCCGACATCGACTTCCTTCGGTGAGGGCAACGATGGGGGCAACGCTGAGGGCAACGATGATGGCAACTGAGGAGGGCTGGCCGGCGTCGGTGCTTGTGGCGCGACGGGAGGCGGCGGCGGGGCGGGTTCGGGCGGCGGATTGGCTTTGACCGGGGCCGATGGCGGTGTGGGGGACGCAGGGGACGTGGGCAGCGCGGGCGGCGTGGAGGAAGAGGGCGAAGAGGGCGGGGGGATTTCCGCTGCGGCCACGACCGTGGGCGGTGTTGCGCCAGTGGAGATGGGGAGCACGCCCGGCGCGCTCAATTCACGAATCAGCACCAGCCGCTCCGGGGCGATGCTGGAACCCCGTTGCAGGGCGCGGTCATACGCCTGACTGGCCAGATTGGCGTAAAGATCGCCCAGATTGTTGTAAGTGACCGCATAGGCCGGGTGGGTGCGCAGGGCGGCTTCCAGCTCGGCGCGGGCGAGGTCGTATTGTTTCTGGCGGGCGTAGAGTACCGCCAGATTGTTGTGCGCCTCGGGCAACTGCGGGTAGTCCGCGGCGAGGCGGGAAAAGGCGCTGATCGCCTCGGGCACGCGGTCGAGTTCGGTGAGAATCAGGCCGTGGAAAAGCCGTCCCTGTACATCAGCGGGGTGGGCGGAGAGGTAGCGCTCGGTCTTGTCCAGCGCCTCCTGGTATTGATTCCGGGCGATGAGCTGGCGAATCTCGGGCAAGGGCTCGATGGCGGCGGCGGCAACAGAGGCCAGCATGGCGCCGAGGAAGCTCAGACAGCGGGTGCAGGTTAGCAGGCGGGTCACGATCATGCGTATGGATGGAAATTTTCAGAGGGTCGCCTGTACGCATTCGCGCACAAGCCCGGGGCCGCGATAAACGAGTCCGCTCAGGAGTTGGACCAGACTCGCGCCAGCATCGAGTTTGGCGCGGGCCGTGCGGGCGTCGAAGACGCCACCGGCCGCGATGATCGGCAATTCACCAGCCAGCGCCTGGGAGAGTTTGCCCACGATTGCGGTGGATGCTTCAAACAGCGGCGCGCCCGATAGTCCGCCAGTCTGCTCGCTGAAGCGCACCCCTTCGATCTTGTCGCGGGCGAGGGTGGTGTTGGTGGCGATGACGCCGTCGATGCGGTGGCGGCGCAGCGCGTCGGCGATGGCGCCGAGCTGTTCATCGTCGAGATCGGGGGCGATTTTGAGCGCGAGCGGCACATAGCGGCCATGGACATCGGCGAGCCGCGTCTGCGCCGCCTTGAGGCGGGTGAGCAGGTCGTCAAGCTCGGATGCGTCCTGCAACTGGCGCAGATTTTTGGTATTGGGGGAGGAAATATTGATGGTGACGTAGTGGGCGAAGGGATAAACCTTGTCGAGCGCGGCCAGATAATCGTCGGCGGCGCGCTCGATCGGGGTGTCGAAGTTCTTGCCGATGTTGATCCCCAGCACCCCTTTGTATTTGGCCGCGCTGACGTTGGCGATGAGCGCATCCACGCCGTGATTGTTGAAGCCCATGCGGTTGATGATGCCCTTGACTTCGGGCAGACGGAACATGCGCGGGCGCGGGTTGCCGGGCTGCGGGCGCGGGGTGACGGTGCCGAGCTCAAGAAAGCCGAACCCCAGCCACGCCAGGCCGTCGATCGCCTCGCCGTTCTTGTCGAGCCCGGCGGCCAGACCGATGCGGTTGGGGAAGGAAATTCCCATCACTTCCACCGCCGCAGCGGCATCAAGCCGTTTTGCCGGCAGCACGCGACCGCTGGCGGCAAGTGCACAGAGCGCAAATTCATGCGCGGTCTCAGCATCGAGCGAAAACAGGAGGGGGCGGACGAGGTCATAGGGCATGGTGCGGGATTGTAGCCGCTCCTGCCGTGGTGGGCGATTCATGGGCAGCAAAAATTTGTACGAATGTGTCCGTTGGCACGGTGATGCCTGGTGTGGCGGGGTGCTTGATTTCAAGCAGAAGTGCTGCCGGGGTGCTTGGTCTCAAGCAGAAGTGTTGGAGGGTCGTTGTTTTTCATGCATCGGAATGACGCCATTGCCCTGATCCGTATGACACAAAATCCACACATCCCCATGAGCCGTAACGGTTTTCCTTTAATAATTCATGTCAGGCATGGTTATTGCGCTTAACTCTCGCGGGTATCCATTTATGAGTTCAGCAACAACAAGGAGACAGATTTGAAGATCAAGCGTATTTTGAGTCGTGCGCTGGTGTTCGGCTTGCTGGTCGCAAGCAGCACCACGTATGCAAGTGTGATCAAGTTCGACATTGAAGGACTGGATTCGCTGGGTTCGGGAACCGCCCTCGTGATCGACTTCATTGATGGAGATGGCGCTTCCAGCAGCGTTTGGGTCAATGGCATCGCCACCGACGGCACAACAGGGTTGGGCGAAGCGATTGGAAGCGTCACACCACTTGCGGACGGATACCTGCTGGACGACAGCAATTTTTACAGCAGTCTGGCCCTGACGCTCACTGGAGCCAGTCAACTGAGTCTCTATCTGAACACCACCCACTACCCGCCCGCACCCGGCTTGTTTGCCGATGTTCTGGCGCTCTATCTGGTGGATTTCGCTACCGGAATTCCCTCCCTCTTTACCGACGAACCTCTGGGCGCCAATGCCCTGATTTCCTGGACCCCTACGGGAGTGGGTAACGGTGATTTAAGCGTGTACGGGCCGACAAGCACCGGCCCGATAAGCTGGACCGCAGTGTTCGTCAACGCAACCGGCCCGACGAATTCAATTCCGGAACCAAGCCCCCTCTTGTTACTTGGCGCAGGCATCATGGCGGGGTTGGCAGTTCGCCATTCACTCAAGGAGAAACAAGCATGAAAGCAGCCCAATACCTCAGGTTGATGATGGTCGGAATCGGGATCGCGCTGATTACTTCCGGCTCGATTGCAGCCCCGCAACCCATTACTGATGCGCAGATAACGCGCACCGGGTTTCTCTACAACCGCCAGACCGACACGTTCGACACCACCGTGACCGTGCGCAACGGGGGCAAGCTGCCTTTAGCCGCGCCGCTGCGGCTCGTGGTAGAGGGCACCTTGCCTGCCTCAGTCAGCCTCTACAACAGCTATGGCAAAACGGAGCAGGGCAAGCGTTACGTCGTTGTGCCGCTGCCGAACAATTACCAGTTACAACCCGGCGAAACCGCGAAAGTTCCGGTTCGTTTCGTGACGCTGGATAAAAACATCACGGCGGTGGATTTCAGCGTGCAAGCCGAGATCCTTGATCCTGCTTCGACGGCAATCATCAATGTTCATGCTGAAATGGATTCCGATTCCGGTGGTGGCCCAGTCGGAGAGGGTTTCACGGTAACAGTCTATGGAACAGTGCGGGCATTGACGGATAGCCAAGGTAACGCAACATTTGCGGTGCCTGTTGATGCAACCGAAGTCTGGGTGAGTTATCCGCCCGGGTACAAGGGATCAGCATCGATCCAGAATTTAAGCATTGGTGAAGTTCGCAACGTCAGTGTTATGGTGGGTGAAGGCGGAGAATTTGGCGCCGAATCTCAATTGCGTATTGACCGTGTTCAGCACCTCATGCTGCCCATTACCGTGCCGCAAGTCGTGCTGCGCTTTTTTCAGGATGAAAAAGCCGTCGTGACTGATTTTGTGGAAACAGTCAACGTGGAAAATACGGTTAATAATACCTTGATACACATCGAGGATTTATTCTCGATTCGCAGCGATGGCAGCTTTGCGGTGGATTCAGAGGCATTTTTTAATGCAATTGGAAATCTTGGCGGTAAAAAAATTCTGTCTGTTGATGTGCTCGACAAACAGGGCATATCTCACGAGGGAATCATCCCATTTTACGTTTCCCAGTTTACCGTCAAAGCCAGGCTGGTCGCACCACCTTCCAACCCCACGCTTGCCTTGGGTGGCATTCCCATAAAAGTTGCGGTGATGGGTACCGATATCGCTTTCGAGGTCGAATCGGCCGCCGACGGCAGCTTTCCCTTACCACTCTTGCCTGCGGGCAACCTTGAGATTAAGGTCGAGTCAATTCAAAACAAGGTGAGGTATGCCGGGTGGGCCTTCCGGGCGCTTACCAGCGACCTGCGCATTGAGGTCAACCTGCTTGGCCCGACGGACGACGATGTCCCCTCCATCCAGGTTTTTCCCCTGTAAGTGAGGAGTCAAAAACATGATTTGCTGAACAGGATGCAGCCTTTCTGCGCCGCTTTCGCTAAACTTCCGCCTTTCTGTCTCCGCACGCAAGCGTTGCAAGGATCTCTTCCGTGAAGTACCTCTCCACCCGTGGGCACGCCGCCCGGCCTGAATTTTGCGACATCCTCCTGGGCGGGCTCGCGCCCGATGGCGGGCTCTACCTGCCCGAGCACTATCCGCAAGTCAGCCGCGAGGAACTCGACGCGTGGCGCTCGCTCTCCTACGCCGGGCTGGCTTACGAGATTCTGGCGCGCTTCATTACCGACATCCCCGCCGCCGACCTGCGGACGATCTGCCAGCAGACCTACACCGCCGAGGTCTATCGTCACGCGCGCACGGGCGACAACACGGCGGACATCGCCCCGGTGCATTGGCTGGAGGTGGGCAAATTCGGCCTGCTCGAACTCTCCAACGGCCCCACGCTCGCGTTCAAGGACATGGCGATGCAGCTTCTGGGCAATCTGTTCGAGTATGTGCTGGAACAGCGCGGCGAGGCGATCAACATCCTCGGCGCGACCTCGGGCGATACCGGCTCGGCGGCGGAATATGCGATGCGCGGCAAGCGTCAGGTGAAGGTGTTCATGCTCTCACCCCATGGCAAGATGAGCGCCTTCCAGCGTGCGCAGATGTATTCGCTGCAGGACGACAATATTTTCAACCTCGCCATCAGCGGCATGTTCGACGATGCGCAGGACATCGTGAAGGCGGTGTCGAACGACGCCGCGTTCAAGGCCCGCTACCGCATCGGCGCGGTCAATTCGATCAACTGGGCGCGGGTGGCGGCGCAGATTGTCTATTACTTCAAAGCCTATTTCGCCGCGACGACTAACAACGACCAGCAGATCGCCTTCAGCGTGCCTTCGGGCAACTTCGGCAACATCTGTGCCGGCCACATCGCCCGCCAGATGGGGCTGCCGGTTGCGCGCCTGATTCTCGCCACCAACGAAAATGACGTGCTCGACGAGTTTTTCCGCAGCGGCGTCTATCGTCCGCGCAAGGCCGCTGAAACCCGCGTGACCTCCAGCCCGTCGATGGATATTTCCAAAGCGTCGAATTTCGAGCGTTTCATTTTCGATCTGGTGGGGCGCGACGCAGGGAAGGTGGCCGAGCTGTGGGCCGCCGTGGATCAAGGGCGCGCCTTCGATCTGTCGACCACGCCCTGTTTCGCTCAAATCGCCGATTTTGGCTTTGTCTCCGGCAACAGCACCCATGCCGACCGCCTGGCAACGATCAAGAACGTGTTTGAGCGTTACGGGGTCATGATCGACCCCCATACCGCCGATGGGGTCAAGGTCGGCTGGCAACATGCCGCAGCGGTGCCTGACGGCGTGCCGTTGCTGGTGCTGGAGACGGCGCTGCCGGCCAAGTTCTCCGCTACGATACGCGAGGCGCTGGGCCGCGATCCGGAAGTTCCCGCCGATCTGCAGGGGCTGGAAACGCTGCCACAGCGGGTCGAAGTCATCGCGCCGGACGTGGAGGCGGTCAAACGCTTTATCACCGCCCACGCCGGGGGCTGAACATCGCTGGAGCCAGGGAGGGCAAGCGGCACATGGAACAGGAAGCGTTTTGGTGTCCGGGGATGTTGGCGGGCGTGTTGGCGGGGGTGCTCGCACTCGCCGCCTGCGCCTCGCCGCCGGTTGAGGGCGAAGTGCATGGAGAATCGTTCGCGCCCGGGCAACTGATCCAAAGCGATGCCAACCGCTTTGCCAATCTGGCGATGCGCGACAATCTCGACAGCCTGGAGATCCTGCTCGAAAAACTGTACCGGCGTAATCCGTCGATGTGGAAACGACGCACCAGCGACACGCTGGAACAGGCGCGCGGGGAAGTGATGAGCGCCATCCGCGAAGTCAGGCCGCTGGCGGGCGTGGGGGAGCACAAAGGCGTCGATGCGATTCGTCTGGCGCTCATGCCCGAATTCAGCGGCGACCGGGCCGGGACATACGTGTACGGCCTGGGTTCCATGCTGGTGGAAGCCTGGGGTGGGCACGTCACCCAGTCGCTCATCCGTGGCCTCAACGCCCAGCGCGTGGCGAACGCGGCGCACAACACGGCAGTGGCGGCGTGGTTGCTGGCCGAACGGCGCGATCACGACGGCAAGCCGCTGCTGCTCGCCGACGAAATCTCGGACAACGGGCGCAATCTCTCTTTTGCGCGTGAGCACGGCAAGATCATTGGCCGGCTCGACACCCTGGCGGCGGTGATCGACGAAAAATACCGCCGCAGCGTCATCGGCTACCTGCAGGGGCTGGCAGGCGGACAGTTGCTCCAGTTCCTGCCTCTGGATGCGGCTGCCAGCGCGGCGGGTGCGGCGGTGGCGGAGTAAAATTTGAAATGACTGTGCGGCTACTTATTGTCTTTTGTATGGCGTTTGCTGTGTTAGTTGTTATCTATTCAGGACTTCGTGTTTTTAGTGGTTTTGCACATGGTTATTCGTGGGAAGAAATGGATTGGAACCAAGATGGCACAACGACCTGGATCGAGGTTGTGGAAGCCAGTGATGTCGGTCGGAGGAATGTTGATGGCATGCCATGTATTGAATACTTTGCGTATAAAGATGGGCTTGCAATCAGGCTGGACTGTCGGTTGAACGCGGGAGATTTGTGATGTTGCAGGTACGGGGCTTGATGTTAACAAAAAATTATTAAAAACAAATAACATCGATTTATTCGAAATTACCGAGACAGGGATAATTATCCTCCGTGGAGGAAGAGATAGGCAGATGATTACACTGATTCCTGTTTTTGTCGCAGACAAGGTGTTGTGGCGATGTGTCGGTGGATCAGCGAAAGCAATGCCAAGTAAATGCAGGAAGGGGGAGGCATATACGCGAGAGTAAAACCTATAATGAGGTTACGACAGATAGATGAGGCGGAGTTTAAGCATGTTGCTGTCAAAGCGTCAAGTCCATTGTTTCATGGATCGCTGCATCCCCACCTTGCCCGTGGCAGGGGATACGCTGACAGGGTGCGGCGGGCGGGGTTGATTCAGCATGATGGCGTGGGGGGCTTTCTCTGGAACAGGGAAGCACGTTTTCCCATGATCGCGGATTTCTGTTATTCTCGCTGCTGTCATTTAGATGAACCGAGTTTGTTCGTTCTTCCTTTTTCCACACATGCCCAAGCCACCTCGTCCAAAACTCTGGAGCGCCAGCTACATCAATGTCTGCATCGCCAATTTTCTGATGGCATGCTCATTTAACCTGCTGATGCCCACCATCCCGCTCTATATCACCGAACAACTCGGTGTGGCGCAGAGTGATACGGGCATTGTGCTGGCTTCTTATACTCTGGCGCTGTTGGTTGTGCGGCCATTTTCCGGCTATCTCGTTGATTTGTATGCGCGTAAAAAGGTGCTGCTGATCAGCTTCATCATTTTTGTGCTGGTTTTTTTCGGTTATTTTTGGGCTACGACGGTGGCGGTGCTGGTGTTGGTGCGGGTGCTGCACGGTGCGGCCTGGGGGGTGACGTCGGTCGCCACCAACACCCTGGCCATTGACCTTGTCCCGAGTGAGCGACGGGCGGAAGGGATCAGTCTGGCGGGCACGTTCATGAACCTGGCGATGGCGATAGGGCCGGTGATCGCCATTCATGTTTATCATACTCAGGGCTTTCATACGCTTATTTTCTGCGCGATTGGCATGGGAGTGCTCGGCATTACTGCCGTTGCCTTCATCAAGTCACCGCCACGCCAGCCGGTGATTCGGCGGCGACTTTCGCTTGATCGTTTTTTCCTCTTTTCGGCCTGGCCTGTTTTTCTGAACCAGTTGTTTCCCTGTTTTGCCTGGGGTTCGGTGATGGCCTATGTCGCCCAGTATGGCAAGACGATGGGTATTTTTAATGTCGGGATATTTTTCCTCTTTTTCGCTGTCGGCATCATGGCTTCGCGTGCCTTTGCCGGACGGCTGGTTGATCGGGGCTATGTGCATGCGGTCAATATCGTCGCCATGTTGATTGTGGCGGTGTTCCTTTTTGCTTTTGCCTTCATGCAGGATATTTATACTTTTTGCAGCGCCGGTTTATGCATTGGCCTTGGTTTTGGCAGTATGTTGCCCGCCATGCAAATACTCTATATCAACATGGCCGACAGCGCCCAGCGCGGTACCGCCAGCGCTACCTATCTGCTCGGGTTTGATGTCGGGGTGTCGATCGGCATGTTTACGGGCGGCTATATCTCTGCGCTGGCCTCATTCGAGGCGCTGTACATCATTGACGCGCTGCTGTGTCTGGTGGGTGTCGTCGTGTACCAACTGGTTTCACGGCCATGGTTTGAGCGCAAAAAATTGCGTTAGTATTTCTTCGGGCGCATCCGGACGCTCATTCATGTCAGAGACGGGAGCCAGCATCATGACCAGCAAGACGATACATCTCGTGATTATCGACCCGCAAAACGATTTTTGCGATTTACCCGCCGCGCTGCGAGGGGACAATGTTCCGGCGCTGCCCGTGGCAGGCGCGCACGCCGATATGCTGCGGCTGGCGGCGCTGATCGAACAAGGCGGACAGGGCATCAGCGCCATTTCCGTCACCCTCGATTCACACCTGCGCCTGGACATCGCCCATCCCGGCTTCTGGCAACAGGCCGATGGCAGCGCCGTTGCCCCCTACACGCAAATTCACCTCGCGGACGTGAAGGCAGGCACATTCCGCCCGCGCGCCTCTCACACTCATGCCGACGTCCTGGCGCGCACCATCGCCTATCTTGAAGCACTGGAAGCCAGCCAGCGTTACATTCACATGGTCTGGCCGGTGCACTGCGAACTCGGCGCATGGGGTCACAATGTGCACCCTGCCGTGCGCCGGGCGTACAACCAGTGGGAAGAAGCGCGTGGCGTCAATGTGGACAAGGTGCTCAAGGGGCTGAACCCGTGGACGGAGCACTACAGCGCCATCCGTGCCGAAGTGCCCGAATCCGCCGCGCCCGACACGCTCGTCAATAACGCTTTCCTCGCCCGCCTCGACCGTGCCGACGCAATCCTGATTGCAGGCGAAGCCAGCAGCCACTGCGTCAAGGCGACCACCGAACACATCGTCGAATATCTGCCGGATGTGGCCCGGCGCATTACCCTTCTGATTGATTGCATGAGCCCGGTGACGGGTTTTGAAGCGCAGCAACAGGCATTCATCGAAGCCCTGCGTGCGCAGGGCGCCCGCATCGCCACCTCCGCAGAAATGCTGTCGACGCTGTTGTCCAACAAAAAGGAAACCTCATGAGCCAGCCGCCTGTCGTCAACACCCTGCTCGAAAACGACCTCTACAAATTCACCATGTGGCAGGCGTTGCTGCATAGCTATCCCGGCATTCAGGCGGAATATGCGTTCGTCTGTCGCAACACGCCCGCTTTCCCGCTTGCCGCATTGAAAGAGGAGGTCGAAACCGAACTTGACCGGCTCTGCGACCTCACCTTCAGCCTCGAAGAACTTGATTACCTGCGCAGCCTGCGTTTCCTCAAAAGCGATTTCGTCGATTTTCTCTCCGTTTTCCGCTTTCAGCGCCGTTTCATTACGGTGAAAGCTGTGGGCGAAAAGCTGGAAATCGTGGCGAAAGGGCCGATTGTGCACGTCATGGGGTTCGAGATTTTCATCCTCTACATCGTTAATGAATTGTATTTCCGTCGCCTGGGCGATCAGGATGCGACGCTCGCCGATGCACGTCGTCGCCTGAAAGAAAAAATCGCCCTGATCGCCGAAGCGGATGACTTGCGCGGCCCCACTCCGTTTTCCGGCTTCATCTTCAGCGATTTTGGCGTGCGCCGCCGTTATTCCGGAGCCTGGCACGAAGAAGTTTTACGCGCATTGATCGAAAACCTGCCGCAACACTTTACCGGCACTTCTGATGTTTATCTCGCCAAAAAACTGGGCATCACGCCTATCGGCACGATGGCGCACGAATATCTGCAAGCCTATCAGGCCGTTGGCGTGCGTCTGCGGGATTTCCAGAAAGCGGCTCTCGAAGGCTGGGTGCAGGAGTTTCGCGGCGACCTCGGGATTGCCCTCACCGACGTGGTGGGCATGGACGCTTTTCTGCGCGATTTCGACCTTTATTTCGCCAAACTTTTCGATGGCCTGCGCCACGATTCCGGCGATCCGGTCGTCTGGGGCGAAAAAGCCATCGCCCACTACAGGAAACTGCGCATCGACCCGTTCACCAAACAACTGATTTTCTCGGATGGCCTCGACGTACCCACCGCCCTCAAGCTCTACCGCCACTTCAAGGGCCGTATCCGCACCGCCTATGGCATTGGCACCAATCTCACCAACGACACCCCGCAAAAAGCACTCAACATCGTCATGAAGCTCGTCTCCTGCAACGGCCAGCCTGTCGCCAAACTCTCGGATTCAGCGGGGAAAACGCTCTGCGACGATGAAACCTTCCTCAGCTATCTGCGGCAGGTGTTTCAGCATCCGGCGGTGCAGTAAAACCGCCCCCCTCGCCGCATAACCCTCTGCAACTCTTTTTGCTCACCCAGACGCTGCATCAGCTCGTGCAGCAAATTTCGTGATCCCGACCGCCATGCCTACCTACGATGCAATTGTCCTGATCGGACGTTTTCAGCCCTTCCACAATGGTCATGCCGCGCTGTTGCAGGCGGCGCTGGCACAGGCCGGGCGCGTGTTGATTGTGCTCGGCTCTGCTTTCCGGTCGCGGAATGCGCGGAACCCTTTTACCTGGGAAGAGCGGGCCGCGATGATTGGCGCCAGCCTGGGCGAGCACGATGCCCGGCGCGTGGCTTTTATTCCCGCTCGCGATTATTACGACGACCGACACTGGGCGGCAGCGGTGGAGGAGGGCGTGCGCGGCGAGATGCAGGCGCTGGGGATGGCCGCGCCGCGGGTGGCGCTGGCGGGGCACCGCAAGGATGATTCCAGCTATTACCTTGATCTTTTTCCGCGTTGGGCGTTCATGGCGATTGAACGCCAGGGGGCGTTCGATGCGACGCCTATTCGGCAGCTTTATTTTGCGGCGGAAGATGCGGCAGCGCGGACGTCCTTGCAAACCCTGGTGCCGCCAGCCGTTGCCCGTTTTCTCGCCGACTGGTCGACGCAGCCCGCTTTCACAGCGATGCAGGTCGAGCAGCGCTCAATCGAGGCTTACAAGGAAAAATGGGGCAGCGGCCCTTTCGTGACCCTGGATGCGGTGGTCACGGTGGCGGCGCATGTGTTGCTGGTGCGACGGGGCAGGGCGCCGGGGCTGGGTTTATGGGCGCTGCCCGGTGGTTTTCTTGAGGGGCGGGAACGCTTGTGGCGAGGCGCGATCCGCGAATTGCGGGAAGAAACCGGGCTGCAGGCGTCCGAGGCTGAACTCAGACATGCCCTGCGTGGCGTCGCCGTGTTCGATCACCCGGATCGCAGCCAGCGCGGGCGCATCATCACCCATGCGCATTGGTTCGATTTGAGCCTGGATACCTTGCCTGATGTTGCCGGCGCCGACGATGCGGCTGAGGCACGCTGGATTCCGCTTGCCGGGCTGGCGGGCATGGAAGCGCAGTTGTTCGAGGATCACCTCCACATCCTCGATCACTTCCTCGACGTGATGTGAGGGTGGAGGCGGGGGTGGAGGTGTGAGATGAGCGCCGCGGTTCTCAGGGCTGCAATACGCGGAAATGGTGGGTGCCGTCGCGTGCCAGTTGGTCGACGAGGCCGAATTCCCAGTCGAGGTAGGCTTGCATGGCTTGCGGGTTGTGGTCCGTGCCTTCGTAGGGACGGCGATAGCGGTCGATGGGGTCGGATGCGAGGCGGGTTTCCTGTTCCAGGGGCAGTCCGGCGGCTTGCCAGGCGTTGGTGCCGCCGTCGAGGGCGTAGACTTCCACCCCTTCCCGGTCTGCGATCAGGGCGGCGAATTCCTTGAGCGAATAGTAGCCGAGCAGGCCGGATAAACAGGTGAGGACGTAGCGGGACGCGCGCGGCAGCCTGGCGAGGGCGCTGTGATAGTCGGCGCGCAGCGCATACCACGCGCCGGGGATGTGGGCGCGTTGGTAGTTGGCGTAGGTGGTGAGGTCGATGACGAGCGGCGGCTCGGAAGACTGCTGCCACTGCGCGAGCGTCGCCGGGGCGATGATGGGGACGTCGGGCAGCGGGGGCAGCGGGGTTTGCCAGGCGCCGGTTTCATGCCATGCGGCAGCGGATGGGGGCGTCAGGACGTAGACTTCCCAATCCATTTGCGCCAGCCACGAGGCGGTCATGGCGGCGCGGGCGCCATCGGTGTCGGCCAGCACGAGGCGGGCGCCGCGCACCGTAGCGGTCATTTCGGTTTCCTGCACCAACTGGCCGCCGGGCACGGAGCAGAAGCCGGGGAGATGCCCGGCGAGGTATTCGTCCGGGTCGCGCACATCAACGAAATAGGTGGTGCGCCCGGACTGGCTTTGCCACGGCCCGATTGCATCCAGCGTCACCCATTTGACGCCCGCCCGTTCCGCCACCGCACGGGCGCGCTGTGCTGCGAGCTGGCGGGTGGGGGCGGTGACGGGGGGAAAGTGGCGCGTTTGCCCGTGTTCCAGGCTCTCTTCGAGTCCGTCCAGAATCCAGCCGATGGTGCCGTTGCGCAGTGCGGCGACCGGGTTGGGCAGGCCGGCATTCACCAGTGACTGGGCGCCGATGATGCTGCGCGTGCGTCCGGCGCAATTGACGATGACGCGCGTGGCGGGGTCGGGGGCGAGTTCCGGCACCCTGAGCACCAGCTCCGCGCCGGGAACGCTGATTGCGCCGGGGATGTTCATGGCCTGGTATTCGTCGAAGCGGCGCACGTCTACCACGACGACATCGGCGCGGGCGTCAAGCAGCGCCTTGACTTCGCTGGCCGCAAGCGCGGGGGTGTGCAGGGTGGTATCCACCAGCTCGCCGAAGGACTTGCTCGGGACGTTGACGTCGCTGAACAGTTCTCCGCCCGCCGCGGCCCAGGCTTTGACGCCGCCGCTGAACACGGCAACCCGGGTATAGCCCAATTCGAGCAGACGCTGCGCGGCGCGTTCGGCCCGTCCGCCCGCTGCGCCCTCGTCATCCAGCGTGACTACGGCCACGTCACGGCGGGGAAGCCGTGCGTAAGCGAGCAGTTCGAGGCGCGAGAGGGAAAGCTGGGCGGCGAAGAGGGGATGGGCCTGGGCGTGAATGTGCTCTTCGCGGACGTCGAGCAGGGCGATTTCGCGGCGCTCGAGCAGGGCGCTGCGGACGTCGGCGTAGGTGGTGGTAATCAGGTTCAGCTCCATAAATTGGGCACGAACTCGTTGGCGTAACCGGAGATGAAGCCTTTGGTCGCGCCGCTGACGGGGTCGAACACATGGCGATTGACCCGGCCAATATTGGCGCCGTAGACGTGGATGCTGATCGAGGGCTGGTCGCTCAGGTTGTTGGCGACTTCATGGACATCGCCGATGGTGGGGGAGACGGCGGTGACCTGCCCCGGCAACAGCACGCCCGAGCCGGTGGTCTGGTAGCTGCCATCGGCCTGCTTCTGGTAGGTCGTCTCGCGTTCCTCGCCCCGCAAACCGCCGACAATGCCCCAGGTCAGGTGATCGTGCACGGGGGTCTTTTGTCCGGGGCCCCAGACGAAGCTGACGATGGAGAGGCGGTCGAGCGGGTCGGCGTAGAGCAGGTATTGCTGGTAGTGCGCCGGGTGCGGCTGGGCGAAAACCGCAGGCAGCCAGTCGTCTTTTTCCACCAGGCGTGCGACCAGTTTTTTGCCTTCGGCGAGCACGACGGCCTCAGCCGGTCTGGTGTCCAGCAGGCGGGTGATGTCCTGGACGAATTCAAGCAGTCTTTGTACGCTCATGGGAGGCTCCTGATGGTTGATGGCAATCCGGCGGCAACGGCGTTGGTGTTGGCGTTGTGCGCGTGTTCTGCGTGCTGCGCTTGACTGTGCTGCTCGTGGTGTTCATGCGCGCCGGGTGGGCGCACCCCGGGTTGGCGCACTTTATCGTGGGTCTCGTGCCCCTCAGCTTTTACCTCACCGAGGTGGGCGTCGCGCCAGTCTGTCCACGGCGCGTCTTCAAACCCCTGTTCTGCGATGTAGCGGCCAAGCAGAATCAGTTCTTCCGCAGAATGCAGGGTGCCGAGGTGGCGATAAACGAGTTGTCCTTTCTCGTCGAAAAAGCCCAGCGCGGGCGTGGCGAACACGCCGAGCCGGGTGGCCCACTGGTCGCGGGGCTGTTTGTCTCCGCGCGGGGTGGTGAGCTCGCCCTGTTGGTCGATGGTGACGCTCACGGTGCGGAAATGCTGCTCGAACGCGCCCGCCCCGGGTTTCGACAGCACTTCAGCCTTGAGTTCATGGCAGCTCGGGCAGTCGCTGAGTTCAAACAGCACCGCAAGCTGCTTGCCGTCTCGATGCGCCGCCTGGACTTCACGGGCGAGATTGTCGGCATGGCGCTCGAACGGCGCGGCCTGCAGCGGGGGGGAGATCAGTCCGGCGGACAGGGCAACGAGGGCAATGAGGGCGCGGGCGAATGAGGAGACAGGCTGGCGAATCATGGCCGTGCTCCTTAGCGCAGCCAGAACAAGGCACGGTGGCGGGCCAGGTCGAGCAGGGTCATTGACAGCCAGGTGATCAGGCCGGTGTAGAGGATGCCGGCGACCATCTTCGGGTACTCGGCATAGTCGGCGTAAAACTGTACGAAGCGTCCGAGGCCGTGGTTGGCCCCGAACATTTCGGCGACGGTCAGCATCACGAACGAGAAGGCCAGCCCCACGCCCATGCCGGAGAAAATATGTGGCAGGGAGGCGGGAAAGACCACCCGCCACAGGTATTCGGCGCCGGTCAGCCCGAGGATGCTGGCGTTGTCACGATAGCGTTGTTCCAGCGCGACCGCACCCGCGGCGGTGTTGTGGAACACCGGCCAGAACGCGCCGATGAAGACGACGAAAATGGCGGAGAGCCGGAAGGTGGGAAGAATGGCGATGGCGTAGGGGATGTACACCGTCGGCGGGATGGGGGCGGCGACCCGGGAGAAGGGGAAGAAGATGCGTTGCAGTCGTGGCGAGGTGCCGACGATGAGCCCCCACACGATGCCCGCCACGCTGGCAGCGCCAAAACCGGGGATGAGAATGAAGAACGAAGAGATCGTTCCTCTCCACAGTTCGGGCAGGGATTCCACCAGCGCACGGAAAGTCAGCACCGGAGAGGGGATGAGCGGGTTATCTCCCAGCGGCAGTTTTTCGGCGGCAACGAACCAGGCGATCAGGATCGCAATGAACAGGCTCGCCCTCTCCAGGGTGCGCAGGAGGCGCGGGCCCCAGACTGACGACCGGGTGGGCGGGGCTTTGGCGCTTGTCGTCACCAGATGAATGTCCGGGGGGACGTTTGCGCTTTCGCGGCGGGGGGCGGGGGTTTCTGTGGGGGCGACGATGCGTTCGGCGTCGTCGAGGGCGATGGCTTGGGGCATGGGGGGAGGCTCGGGGAAGGTGTCAGTCTTACGCTGCTTTTTCACTGTGATGACTCAACTGCCGCAAGGTATCGGCAGCGATGGTTTCGGCGACGGATTCGCGCAGGGCGTGGAAAGCTTCACTGTTGAACAGGGTCTTGCGCTCGCGGTGACGGGGGAAACCGACCGTCAGATCCGCAATCACCCGGCCCGGACTGGAGCCGAGGATGACGACCCGCTCCGACAGGTAAAGCGCTTCGTCGATGTCATGGGTGACGAAGACGAAGGTCTTGCGCGGGGCGGACGCTTCCCACACATCGAGGAGCAAATCCTGCAAACGGGCGCGGTTGACCGGGTCGAGCGCGCCAAAGGGTTCGTCCATCAGTAATAGCGGCGAGCCCAGCGCCAGCGCACGGGCAATCGCGGCGCGCTGGCGCATGCCGCCGGACAGTTCAAGGGGATATTTGCCGATCGCCGATTCCAGCCCGACTTCGCGCAGGGCGGCGGCGGCTTCTTCGCGTCGGGTGGCCTTGCTGATGTGCGGGCGCGCCTTGTTGATCGCAATCGCAATGTTGTCGACGACCGACATCCACGGGAACAGGGCATAGTCCTGAAAGACGATGCCGCGTTCAAGGCTGGTGCCCTTGACCGCGTTGCCGTTCCAGCGGATCTGCCCGGTCGTCGGCGACTGCAGGCCGGCAATCAGGCGCAGCAGGGTGGACTTCCCGCAACCACTGGAGCCCAGCAGGGTGACGAACTGGCCGGACGGGATATCCAGACTGATGTTGTCGAGGATCAGGGTGGAATCGTAGGAAAAATCCAGGTTTTCGAGGACAAGGCCGCTCATGACACATCCAGACAGGGAAACGAAGAGGGAACACCAGCGTGATGGGGGCGAATCTTACGGAAAAATTCTGCTAAAACGAACGAATTTAAAGCTCTTTCCTTATATCCGCTACAGAATTAGCTTTTCGTTTTTGCTTGGATTCACCCGCTGCGGGGTCAAACGCATAGTAGGTGGCAAGCTGCGCATAGACTGCCGGGAACGCCGCCCGCAGCGCCGTGGGCGCACCGAAGAACGCTTCCAGCGCGACGGCGAAAAATTCCGCCGGATGCTCGGCCGCATAAGGGTCGAGCGCGGTTTCTTCATCCGCATCGACCTGGGCGCAAAAGCGCGCATAGGCGGCGCTGAACGCTTCCGCCCACGCCGCCTGCGACATCCCGGCGGGCAGCCGCGGCAGGCCGTTGGCGTCACCGCCGCCATCATTTTCCATGTCGAGCTTGTGGGCGAACTCATGGATGATGACGTTGACGCCGGGCAGGGTCTCATCAAACCACGACACCAGCACCGGCCCGCCCGGCCAGGTTTCACCGATGAGTTCGTCTTCGTATTCATGCACCACGCCGTCGTCGTCGGTATCGTGGCGTGGCACCACGAAATCGCCCGGATAGACGACGACGCCCACCCAGTCGCGGTAGGCGCCCATGCCGCTGCGCAGGACAGGCAGGCACGCCTGCGCGGCAATACTCAGCATCATTTCGTCCGTGAGTTTCAGCCCGTGTGCGCCGTAAAATTCCTTTTCCGTGAGGAATTCGGCGCTCAAACTGCGCAGCCGGGCTTCAAACTGCGGCGGCAGCCAGGCCAGAAAGGGCAGGCGTGCCTTGACGGTTTCCCACAATTGCGGGGGGATCGCTGCCGACGTGCGGGACAGGCCCAACCAGTGTTTTAAGCATTTCAGCATCTTTTCGTTACGCGCAACTTCACCAACATTGCCGATAATACGGTGTGTGCTTGGCCTTCCGGGATAAATTCTTCACCATGGTTTCCGTCACCCATTCTATCGACCGCGATGCGGCGGCTCCGCCTGTGGATTTGCTCGCCGAAGGCTTGAGCGTGGAAGATCGCGCCAGGATCGAGCGCGCCCTGAGCCTGGCGGCTGAAGCCTACGAAGGCAAAACGCTGGGCACCGGTGAAGCGGTGTGGACGCACGCGCAGGGCTGCGCGCTGATTACCGCCTCGCTCCGCCTGGATGCTGACACCCGCATTGCCGCGCTGTTGTTCGCCGTCACCGAATATGTTGCGGATGCGCATGACAGGCTCGTTGCCGACTTCGGCGAGCATGTCGCCCACCTGATCGAGGGCTTGCGCAAACTGAACGGGCTGCGCCTCTTCACCCGCATGACCACCACCGCGGCGGCCCCCGAGATTCGCGCCCAGACCGAAACCCTGCGCAAGATGCTGCTGGCGATGGTCGAAGATATCCGCGTGGTCTTGATCCGGATCGCCTCCCGCACCCAGACCTTACGCTATTACACCAATGTGCCGTGCGACAAGCGCATCGAGGTGGCGCGCGAGTCCCTTGATATCTACTCGCCGCTGGCCAACCGCCTGGGGATGTGGCAACTCAAATGGGAAGTCGAGGACTTGTCGTTCCGCTTTCTGGAGCCCGAAGCCTACAAACGCATCGCCGGAATGCTCGACGAGCGCCGCTCGGAGCGCGAGGAGTTTATTCACAGCGCCATCGAGCGTCTGCGCAACGAACTCGCCGCCGTCGGCATCGAGGCCGAAATTTATGGCCGCCCCAAGCACATCTACAGCATCTACAACAAGATGCGCTCGAAGAAACTGGATTTCTCCCAGGTGTACGACATCCGTGCGCTGCGGGTGCTGGTCAAGGACGTCAAGGATTGCTACACCGTGCTCGGCGTCGTCCACGAGATCTGGCAGCCGATCCACAAGGAATTCGACGACTACATTTCCCGCCCCAAAGGCAATAATTACCAGTCGCTGCATACCGCCGTGCTGGCGGGCGATGGCCGGGCGCTGGAAGTGCAGGTGCGCACCTACGACATGCACAAACACGCCGAGCTGGGCGTGGCGGCGCACTGGCGTTACAAGGAAGGCGCGGGCGCGGGCGGCAGTCACTATGACAACAAGATCGCCCTGCTGCGCGATCTGTTGTCGTGGCGCGACGAAGTGACCAGCTCGGAACAGTGGGTCGAGCGTTCGCGCAGCGCCGCGCTCGATGACACCCTCTACCTGCTCACCCCGCAAGGCCGGGTGATCGACATGGCGCGCGAGGCCACCCCGGTCGATTTCGCCTACCGCCTCCACACCAATCTCGGCCACCGCTGCCGCGGCGCCAAGGTCGACGGCCATCTGGTGCCGCTCAACACGCCGCTCAAAAACGGCCAGACGGTAGAAATCACCACGGCCAAGGAAGGCGGCCCCTCACGCGACTGGCTCGACCCCCGCCAGGGCTACGTCACCACCAACCACGCCAAGCGCAAGATTCGCCAGTATTTCAGCGCGCTGGACGAAGAAGAGCTGCTCGTGCGTGGCCGCAGCTTCGTCACCCGCGAGATGCAGCGTGACGGCCATACCCAGGCCAATCTCGAAAACCTCGCCGGACGGCTGGGGTTCAAGAATGCGGAGACGCTCTACCTTGCCGCCGGGCGTGGTGAAGTCGGGCAGCGCGTGTTGCAGGTGGCCCTGCGCGAGACCGACGCCGCCCCCGACGCCGCGCCCGAAATCCACGTCAGCCGCAGCCGCTCGGGCGACAACTCCGGCAAAGTGCTGATCGTCGGCGTCGGCAACCTGCTCACCTATCTCTCGCGCTGCTGCAAACCGGCCCCCCCCGATGCGATCGAAGGCTTTGTCACCCGCGGGCGCGGCGTCTCCATCCACCGCGTCGATTGCCGCGACTTCCGCCTGCTTGCCGAGCGCCACCCGGAACGGGTGATCACCGCCGAATGGGGCGAGCAGGCTTACGACAACAAGCAGTCCGGTGTATTTTCGGTCGATATTTTCGTCCAGGCCGTCGACCGGCAGGGCTTGTTGCGCGATATCTCCGAAGTGCTCTCGCATGAAAAACTCAACGTCATCGCGGTGAATACCCAGAGCAAAAAGAGCATGGCGTATATGAGCTTCACCCTCGAAATCAGCGGCGTCAACCAGCTTCAACATGCGCTGAAGTTGATCCGTGAAGTGAATGGAGTGGTTGATGCGCAGCGCAAGTGATGGCTATAAAGTGATGGCTATATTTTCTCCCTGTTTCCTCCTCCTTCCCCTCTCCCTCTCCGGTAGACCGTAATGAAATACGCCCGAATCTCTTGCCTTGCCGCCTCCCTTTTTGCCCTGTTCCTCGTCGGCTGTGCGACAGAGCGCCATCAAAGCCTGGTGGTCGAAAAAATCTCGACAGCGGCCAGCCCCTATAGTGGTGCACGCTCGGCAATTGCCGTCGGCAAGTTCGATAACCGTTCCACCTTCATGCGCGGTCTCTTTGCCGATGGCGTTGATCGCCTGGGCAGTCAGGCCAAGACCATTCTCCTGACCCACCTGCAACAGAGCAACCGCTTCACCGTGCTCGACCGTGACAACATGGCGGAAGCGAGGCAGGAAGCGGAAATCCGCAAGGAAACCCAGGCCTTGAAAGGCGCGGCCTACGTCATCACCGGTGATGTCACGGAATTCGGACGCAAGGAAGTCGGAGATCACCAGCTCTTCGGCATTCTGGGGCGCGGCAAGCAACAGATCGCTTACGCCAAGGTCAGCCTCAACATCGTCGACAGCCACAGCACGGAGATCGTTTACTCGGTGCAAGGCGCGGGTGAATATTCGCTCTCCAACCGGGAAGTGATCGGCTTTG